>JBKBTW010000141.1:0-7424 GCA_046291245.1 Pseudobdellovibrio sp.
TGACAAAACCTTGCGCTCTTCTTAAGTTACCTGATGGACTTTCAGATAATAAATTTTCTATAAAATCCTTTAATACCGGATCAATATATTTAGCTTGCTGTATAACTGATTGAACTGTGGTGTTGCGGTAAGCTTGTGAACTTTCTGGTATGTGCTCAGATAAAATACTTTTTTCACCCTTATATTTTGTTAGTCTATTGTGTAGAGCTACTTTTTCTAAACCATGATAAATTTCAATTGTATGCGCATAGATTTTTACAAAAACTGTTTTGCCAACTAATAAATAAGGCACTGAATAATATCTAAAATGAACACAAATAGTCCCATCAGGATGAACTTTACAAAACTTCGTTTCAGATAAATCGTATTTTACATTTGGCAATGACTTTAATTTTGCTTTTTCCTCTAAATCAAACATCTCTTGTCTTGATATTTTAAACTTACTATGAGTTTTATTATTTATTGTTGTGTCCCCCTACTCAAAGTTAGAGAGCCAGAGCAGCTAAACATCACTGATTTAGCAAAAGCTGTTGTTGTATTTAAAGACAAAATTAAGACAGAGATGTGTAAAAAATGTTTCATTACAAGACTCCTTTTTGTGGGTTGGTGGTTTATAAGCATCAGCGGACTGAATGACTTATATTTAAAAAGTTTTCTTGCAATTATTGTGACAAACCAAATAGAGACCCCAATACTAAAATTTGAGGATATTTTTCGATTTAAATTGCTATTCATTTATTGGAGATTTAATCAATTTTACGACGATCTGATTTTTCAAGTCTTTGGTACTCACGACGATCTGGATTTTGTTCAGGAGAAGTCCACTTTACTCTAAGATCAAGATATGGATATCTGAAGTAATAAGCAGTCGTTAGCCCCCCTGCCGTCGAAAGGAGTGATAATATAGAAAACATTTTATAATACTGAGGATCAATTGATGTTGTCTCACCAAACCAAAAACGAGAAGCATTGATAGCTAAAACTAAAACCAATGACGACATTGAAAGAACCCAAGCCATTTTATGTTGAATAAGAAGCAAAACACCAGAGACAAAAAGCATTGTAAGCCAGATCCAATCAACAAAACTCATTGTTTTAAGTAAAGACACAAAAAATAAATGGTTCACTCCAGTTTTCTAACCCTGAGCCTTTAATACTAAAAATGATATTCCCAAGAGGAGCTAACATAAACACAAAAGCTAAGAGTAAAACGCCAAAGGGTCTTTTTAGTTGTACTGTTCAATCTGCTGTCATTAATCTTACTCCATTTTAAATTTTTATGAATTTATTAACACTATACCTCATGACAATAATCTCATTTATCAATGAGTTACTAAAAAGGTTAAGGAGCATAAAGCGTAAAAAAGCTATTCCGCCACGGGCTGTTTCTGCCTGGGCAGCTCCTGTTCCGATGTAATTCTGCTAACAACTCTTATGTTTCTCTGTTTTAATGATAGCTATTCTGGTTGAAAACCTTCTCGATTATATCAATTTTTAACTGGATTTCAGAATTCACACATAGCCCCTTTGTCAGTGCTTCAAATTGAAACAACTGCTGCTAAATCATGGAAAGTATTAAGCAAAAATATGTGCCTAATGACTCGCCGTGACCGACAAAGTCGCTGTGTAATTAACTTCCGACAAACCTATTTTACTTTAATTAGAATATTTTAAACTTTCCGTTTTTCTAGACCGATATTAAAGCTAATGAAGTACGAACAAAATCCATGGGAAAAACAATTTCCTGAAGCTATTTTATCAGTAGAAGAACTCATCGCAAGAGGAGACTCATCTCTTGTTTCTAAATCAAAACTTAGAATTGCTTTTGAAAAAAACATCCTCAACTGGAGTGATTATTGTACTTGGGCCTGTAAACACTACGGCTTTGCGGCCTTCAAAGATCTTTCTTTTGATCAAATCCAACATCTACAAAACTTGCACAACCAACGTTTTGAAGAACTCTTAAAAACCAATCCTGACTATAAAAAACAAGACGACTTCTTAGAGATAACCTTTTGGGACACTACAACTTTTATAGCGGGTGTTTCGCCCGAAGGCGTGGAACTCAATCAAGGACAAGTTTTTGTATTCTGTTCTCCAGAAGTTTTAGATCAAATTAAAAAGACCAGTTTTAGAACAAATATAAGTTTCTCCGAGCAACCACGTCTTACTCAGTCAGAGCCAGAACTTCCTGCTTTTAAAAATCTTTCGACATCACCATCTCATAAACTTCCTGAAGGATTAATGCCGACTCCTAGTGCTGCGCAAAATACAATTCCGCCGCATATAAAACCTCCCCAAACTCCTCCACCCAACTTATTGCAAACTGATTTAAATCAACGCTTATGGAAAAACTTGAGTTCAAAACACAATGACTTTTCTTACCAAGCCCGAAAAAATTTCGATGCTTATGTCGTTTTGAAAGTTACTCAAGACCAAAAAACAGAGCTGTACAAAATGGATGAAGACCTTGAAAAAGAACAGCTTGATCGAAAAATTTTTTCTTATGATCTAACTCAAGGTAGCCCATTTCAACACGTTTATGAAACTCACTTCTCTGAGATTTTTGAATTAAAATCTTTAGGGCTTAAAATTTTGGATTTTCAATATGGTTGTATTTCAGCAATTAAACTGGGTCCTAAAGTCGTTGGTTTTTTAGTGGGATTTAAAACAACGTATTTATCACAAGATGATATATCAACACTAGAATCAATATCTGAAAAAGCTGTTTAAAATTTTATTTAAACAAATCCCGCAAATATACGGTTTCAATAACGAATTTGAACTTTTCTTTTCTCTGAGTTTTCTGTTTTACCAATGTTTATTTTAATAATATTCCAATCGAGGGGCCATAACTCTTCAGGCACTTTACTGGGCCACTCAACAAATATAATTGAGTTTCGTTGTTCAAATATCTCCCAAAAACCAATCGCTTCTATTTCATCGAGATTTTCTAGTCGATACAAATCAACATGATGGATTTCTTTTTGTGAATTTTTATAACTCTGAATTAAAGAAAAAGTTGGCGAAGAAACATCCTTTAACCCAAACCGCTCTGCAACTTTTGAAACAAACGTCGTTTTACCCGCAGCCAAATCACCTTCTAATAAAACTAAAATCTTATTTGTCAGTTTTGGAAGAATCGTATCAACCACTTTTGACCAATCCGCGAATGAGTCTACAAAAATAATTTGCTCTTGCAAGATCAAACCCTCTCTTACTTAAGAGCCTTAACCATTTTAGAAACAGAAAGTTTCAATCCATCCGTTAAGGCATAACAAATTAAACTGTGCCCAATATTAACTTCTTGCAGATATGGCAGTTTTTTGATGATTTTAGCATGTGCATAATCTATCCCATGACCAGCATGAACTCTTAAACCTAAGCGATTTGTTTCATTTGCCGCAATAACTAAACGATTCCACTCTTTAAGTTTTGCAGCGCCTTTTAGATTTACCCAATGACCCGTATGAAACTCAACAGCATCCGCACCGGCTTCGACAGAAGCTTCAACCTGCTCTAAAGACGGCTCAATAAAAAACGATACTTTAATATTTTTAGCTCTTAACTGATGAGTCATTTTTTCAATTTTTTCAAAATTTTTAATAACGTTAAGTCCACCTTCAGTCGTCAACTCTTCGCGCTTTTCAGGAACAAAGCAAACCCAATCAGGCTTATTTTTAAGTGCTATTTTAACCATCTCCTCTGTAGCACCCATTTCTAAATTGACTTCAATCGGTGACTTTCGAGTTAGCATCACAACATCATGATCTTGGATGTGTCTACGATCTTCTCTTAAGTGAATTGTCACTTGCTTTGCTCCGCCTGCTTTAGCCAATTTAACCATTTCCAACAGATCAGGATAAAGTGTAGTGCCTCCACGAACTTGTCTTAATGTGGCCGCATGATCGATGTTTACACCTAAACGAACTTTATTTTTACGATTCATATTAATTTAATTCCTTCTCTAAGAAACTCGCAATTTCTTCTGCTATTGCTGAAATACGCGCTTTGTCAGACCCTTCAACTAAAATACGGATCAAAGGTTCTGTTCCTGAAAAACGAATAAACAATCTTCCGTCCCCGTTTAACTCTTTTTCTTTAGCCATAATAAGATCTTTATAACCTTTTAGATCATCTAAATTTTGTCTTTTACGCACACGACAGTTAATTAAAACCTGAGGCATTTCTTCAAAAATCGCAGAGAGCTCACTCATTTTTTGACCCGTCTCTTTAATGACAGATAAAACATTGAGAGCTGCAACAGTACCATCGCCAGTTGTCGAATGATCTAGAAAAATAATGTGGCCAGATTGTTCTCCACCCAAGTTAAAATTATTCTTACGCATTTCCTCGACGACATACTTATCACCGACATTTGTCTTAACTGTGGTAATTCCATGTTCACGCATTTTCTTTTCTAATCCGAAATTACTCATTTGCGTTACAACAATTGTATTATTACGCAGTAAATTTTTGTTTTTCATATGAATTGCACAGATCGATAAAATCTGATCGCCATTCATGATTCGGCCTAAATCATCTACCATAACCACGCGATCAGCATCACCATCTAAACCAATTCCCACATCGGCTCTATATTGAACAACGGCTTTGGCAATTTGTGATGGATGTAACGCACCGGCTTTATCGTTGATATTTGTTCCGTTTGGTTGAGATCCCAACTGAATAACTTCTGCACCTAACTCTTCAAATATCGCAGGCGACACTTTATAAGAAGCTCCATGTGCTGTATCTAAAACAATTCTTAACCCCTCAAGAGTTCTTTCTAAAGGAAAAGTACTTTTTGCGTGAACAATATACCGACCTTGAGCGTCCTCAATGCGTTTAGTTCTTCCAACTTCTTGTGCTGGAGGTAATAAATTCAATAAATTATCCTCAGCCACTAGGCGTTCAATCTCCTTCTCTAACGAATCATCCAATTTAAAACCATTCGGTCCAAATATTTTAATACCATTATCTTGATACGCATTGTGTGAAGCTGAAATCACAATACCTGCCACAGCTCTCATTGTACGTGTTAAATACCCAATCCCAGGAGTAGGAAGCGGACCAACTAATTGAACATAAATACCCATTGAGTTTAGACCACTCGCTAGAGCTTGCTCTATCATATAACCCGAAAGCCTTGTGTCTTTTCCGATCACGACTTTCATGTTTTTTGATTTTGAAGCGATTTTTTGTGTGCGAATCAAATAACCAATGGCTTGGCCAATTTTTACGACAACATCAGGAACCATAGGAAACTGGTTAGCCGTTCCACGAATACCATCCGTGCCAAAAAGTTTAGTTATTTTTTGCTCTTGTTTAATTTGTGTTTTTTCAGACATAGTCTCAGAACTATACCTGAAAGACTAAAATAGTGAAAACTAATTTTTCTTTACGATTTCGACTTTAATGACGTTTGGCTTAACACTTAAAACTCTTATCCCCGATGGAACATCTATTCTATTATTTGGTATATCAATCTCTACTAGTCCTTCTTGATTGTCCGTTAAATCAAATACGATATTCTTAAGGGAATCTTTATATTTTTTAAGCACAGGCTGAGCACCGGATATTTTAACACGCAAACGATCATGTGATTGAGCAGCCACTGTATAACCAGGAGCTAAAATTAAAGTTACGTCCATTTCTTTTGTAGTCACAAAATCACGACGCCCTAATATTGAAATCCACAAAATTAAAGCCACAAATAGCGAAACAATTTTGTAACTTAAATTATCCAGAAATAAGGCTTTAATTTTATCGGTTTTACTGACTTGATATTTCATGTCGTGCTTTCGTGATGAATCAATTTATATTTTAAACCAAAGGCTTCATATAAGGCTTTACGAATATCTGTAAGTTCAACATTAGGTCGCATATAACCACCAGAAACTATACTTATAGATTTTGTTTCTTCTGAAACAACTAAAACTACTGCATCTGTTTCCTCAGTTAATCCTATTGCGGCACGATGACGAGTACCTAGATTTTTATCTAATGCAGGATTTTTACTCAGAGGTAAAAAACAACCTGCACTCGCTATTTTTCCGGACCGTATTAGAATAGCTCCGTCATGCATGGGCGTTTGGGGATGAAATATAGAAAGAATCAACTCAGACGACACACGAGAGTCCATTTCAGTACCTAACTCTATGTGGTAATCAACCATGATATCTTTTTCAATCACAATTAAAGCCCCGTATCCACGATCAGCTGCACTCATTACACCCTTAGCTATTTCCTCAACCACATGGGTTTCCATAGCTACAGTTGTCGCATCAGAAAATAAAGGGTGACTTCCTATTTGAGCCAAAGCTCTGCGGATTTCCCCTTGAAATAAAACAACTATAATAACAAACAAATTTGAAAAAAACTTATCTAACAACCAATTCATTGTGAACAACTCAAACCAAATTGTTAGAATATACGTGATAGCTAAAATTCCCAAACCTGATAAAATTTGCACCGTACCTGTACGGCGAATGATCATCAAAACCCTATAGATAACAACCCACACAAGAGCAATGTCTAATATATCCATCAATCTTAAGTGTGAGGTTATAAAAATTAAGTTTTCCCAAAACGTTTGAAAATACATCATGAGATAGTAATCGGCTTTTTATTCGTAACGTCTTCGATTTCATCCGGAGCTATAACTTTGTTATCTCCAGTTCCAAAACCACCACCATCTTTTTTATTGGCGCGGATTTTATGAATCTCTGATACCGCAGCTCCTTTAACCAAAACGTCAACTTCATGACCATCTATAGTTTCAAACTCTAGTAAAGCCTGAGTGATTTTCTCTAATGCTTCACGATAATCTACTAATATTTTCATAGCACGTTCATATCCCGTGTTGATGATCTTAGAAATCTCCGCATCAATTTCTTGATCTTTTGACTCAGAATAGTCTTTTGATTTATTTCCATGCCCCATTCCTAAAAACACAGGGCCATCATTTTTTTCAAAACCTATTGGACCTAACGGGCTCATTCCCCATTCACACACCATTTTACGAGCCATCGTTGTTGCTCTTTCAATGTCATTCGATGCACCAGTTGTGTAATCTTTAAAAATTAACTCTTCAGCTGCACGACCTCCAAATGCAAAAGCAATCCAATTCTCAGCTTGAACTTTAGAAAAACTGTGAGCATCTTTCTCTGGCAATGTTTGAGTTAACCCCAAAGCCATTCCACGAGGAATTATAGTCACTTTATGAATAGGATCTAGCCCCGGTAAAACTTTACCAACTAATGTATGACCAGCCTCATGGTAAGCCGTATTTTTACGATCCTCTTCACTGATGACCATAGACTTGCGCTCTGCCCCCATAATCACTTTATCTTTAGCTTTTTCAAAATCCTCCATCTCGAGGTATTTTTTATCGGATCTAGCCGCCACTAGCGCAGCCTCAT
>JBKBTW010000142.1:0-7306 GCA_046291245.1 Pseudobdellovibrio sp.
AAGTCGCAGGCTGTGCCTATGTAGATCGTAAAAATAGGATGAAAATTCAACTGGAGCTTAAAGACATTATAGAAGTGCTTAAAGAAGGATTTAAAGTCGTCCTGTATGCCGAGTCGGTTGCATCGAATGGTGAGCAGGTTCTTCCTTTTAAAAAAACTTTAATAACGGCAGCGCAATTGGCAAAAGTGCCGATCCGCCCATTCGTGTTCAATGTTCGTTCAGTCAATGGCGGTGATGTAAAATATGAGCATCGCGATTCTGTTTGTTGGTACGGTCATCAATCTTTTTTTGGCGCTATTTGGAGATCATTGAGTTTAGATTCAGTAACTCTAGAAATAGAATTTTTATCGCTTGTGTACATAGATGAAAATATATCTCGAGATGAAATTGCTAAAACGATTCACAAAATGGTTGCAGATAAATATGTGCCTTTTGCCCCGAATATGTAATTTTTAAATCTGTCAAAAGTGTTTACAGATGGTAATGTATAAAATGCAAGGTCATACAGCCCTTTAATTAAATTGCAAAAATAAAAAATAGGGTTAAACATTTTCTGGTATATTCATGACGATCAATAGAGATTATAAAAGTCGGCCGCAAATTCTTAAGGAGAGATCTATGAAAGTACTATTCATGTCAGCAATAACAATCGCAGCGACTGCAGCTGTTTCAGCAAAAGAAGCTTGTTATAAAGTTGTAAATCCGCAAAGTGTAATTATCGTTGGCGAAGCTAACAGTGGAAATGTTTTGGATAATAAAATTGAGCAAGCCTTAAGTGTGAATGTTAAAATTAGAGATGCTAAAAATTCTGAAAATCCTGCTAATGTAGCGGTTACTGCTAAATCAAAATCTTTAAAGTTTTCAACTGTAGCAACAGATATTGGCGACAAACGTTATATCGTTGAGTGCGATGGCGGAAGCTTGCAAGTGATTAAAAATGATAAAGGGCAATTAACATTAGCAACTGCTGGTTTACGCGGTGATGTTGTATCGAGCGATGAAGGTTGTACAACAGGGTCTATTACAGTTGTTGGTGAAGCGATTTTAGCTCCTGCTCAATGTTCTAAGTAATTGTTATTAATTTTGCCGAGAAATTTCTTGTGATCGCATGGCCGCTTTTTCAAAACTTATTCTCAAAGCGCGTTCAATTTCTAACTCGCGCATAGAGTTCAAACCGGCGGCTGTTACACCTTTTTTTGAAGTTACACGCTGCTGGAGTTCTTCAATATCTACTCCTGCTGATTGAGCGGCTAAAAGCGATGCTCCAACAAATGTTTCGACAGTCATGATCTTAGCTTGTTCTTCGGTAAAACCGTGTTCTGAGATCCAATCTTGCCAGTACATCATCATTTCAAAAACAAAACCTGTTCCGCTTGAGCAAGATATCATCAAGGCATCGAATTGATCTTCAGTTTCTAACTCCAGAACAACACCTAATCCAGAAAAAAGCTCTTTAGTTATATCTAAAACGATTTCATCTTGAGAGTCAGATAACAGGCCTAAAACGCCACGGCCTATAAGAGACGGAGTATTTGGCATTAAACGAACAAGTCTGCTGTAAGGGATAAGTCTTTTTAAAGATTTTAAATTTATTCCAGCGGCAAGAGAAATAACAATTTGCTTATCAGAAAATGCAGAGGTTAGGTTTTCCATAGCCTGAGGTAAATCCTGAGGCTTCATGGCTAGGATCACAATATCGCACTCTTCTACAATTTGCTCATTATGGTCTCTTGTTTGAACTTGGTAGATCTCTTTTAATTTCAAAAGTTTTCCAGGTGTGCGATTTGAAACTAAAATTTGTTCAGGTTTCATGAGCTTAGATTCAATAATACCCTTTATTAAAGCTTGAGACATACTTCCAGCGCCAATAAAGCCAATTTTGTACACTTTTAAAAGAGGGTTCGTCATGAAAACTCCGATCGAAGGACCACAAAAGACTGTAGTCTGCATGGAATTATACTACTTTATATTTTGTCGTTCGCCAAATAAAACTGTGCCAATTCTAATCCAAGTGGCTTTTTCTTCTAAGGCAATTTTGTAATCATGGCTTGTTCCCATAGAAAGCTCTGTTAAATGAAGAGAACCAGCTAGTTTTTTAAGATTTTTAAAATAAATTCGATTTTCATCAGGTTTATTTTGTAAAGGAGGCATAGTCATCAAGCCTATGATGTTTAAATTCTCAAGGACTTTCAAACGTGGCCAATCATTTAAGAGATCCGCTTCATCATAACCCGATTTTGAAGCTTCGTGTGAGAGATTTACTTGGAGAAAGACTTTTTGAACATGATGAATCTCTTTTGCCTTTTTGTTGATTAATTCAGCTAGTTCGAAAGAGTCAACAGAGTGAATATACTCAAAATGATTTTTAAGAAATTTAACTTTATTTTTTTGAATAGGGCCAATTAAGTGCCATTTAATATATAAATCTTGAGTCTGTTCAATTTTTTCCAAAGCTTCTTGAATGTAATTTTCGCCAAAATGCGATTGGCCTTCAGAGTAAAGTGCTCTTATTTTTTCTAGAGGTTGATGTTTGCTTACAGCTAATAAATTTTGATCCGCTTTAAGTTGCGATTTAATAATTTGCAAGGGGGTTCGCTTTTGGATATTTTTTTTAAAATTCCAATTTTTAAAAGAAAATATTTTTTCAATCGCATACAAGGGCAAGCCTACAACATTATTGTAATCTCCAATGTATTTATCGACAAATTGCTGTCCTAACCCTTGTATTGCATAAGCCCCAGCTTTATCCATGGGCTCACCAGTTTTAATATAGTTGCGGATGCCTTCATCGGATAATTTTTTAAAATAAACTTCTGATGTCTCAATATGAGTCAAAGTTTCTTTTGTTTCTAGATCAACAATAACAACAGCAGTTTTAACTAAATGCTCACGACCTGAAAGCGATTTTAAAATTTCGAAAGCCTCTAACTCACTCGAGGGCTTTCCTATAGCTTTTGAATCTAAACAAACCATGGTATCTGAGGCAATAATGATTTCATTTTTTATAGAGTCTAGTCCTTTGTCTGCAAAATGGCGATAACAGGCCTTAGCTTTTCGTCTGGCTATATCTAATATTTGTTCATCTAAGCTTAGGTTTTCATTCGGGATTTCCGATATATGTACTGGGAATGAGACAAAATAATAACCGGCATTTTTTAAAATTTCTGCGCGGCGTGGAGACTGTGAAGCAAGTATGATTGTTTTTAAAGATTCATTGTCTTTCATAATTATATTTTTCTCATTTGTTAAAGTGATTTTAAACCAAAAGAGGAACTATGGGTAGTGCAGAACTGATGTTATTTGCAGGATTAATACTAGCAGGTCTTTCTGTTTACTTATTCGTATCGTCTTTACTCGCAGGCAAGCCAGGAGAGTCCCAATTGCAATGGGCAAGCGGCACTGAGCCTGTAAAATCCAAAAATGCGATCATTAATATTTGTCGTCCTATGGTGCATCAATTCACGATGCAGCATGCAGCTAAATTTAAATCAGAAAAGTACAGAAAAAAAATAAGACACCTCATTAAAATCGGTGGCTTGTCATCAGAATTAAATGAAGATGAATTTATAGGTTTACAAATATTTTTAGGTTTTGCATTTCCAGTTTTTTTAATTATTTTGAACTTCTCCTTAGATCTTGGATTTTCTCCAGTTATTTTACTTGGTTTAGGTGTTGTAGGTTTCTTTATGCCAGAGATGCACTGCAAGGCTCAAAAGAAAACGAGAGAGTTAAGTGTTAGATCAGATATGCCATTTTTTATTGATCTCTTGGCCTTATCAGTAGAAGCAGGTTTGGATTTTTTCGGAGCTATTCAAAAAATTGTGGATAAATCAAAAGGAACAGACTCTGTTTTATCAGAAGAATTTAAAACAGTATTAAGGGATATTAAAGTGGGGTCCTCTAAAACAGAGGCTTTAAAAGAAATGGCGTCACGTTTAGATATGCCAGAAATGACTAGTTTCGTAGCCGTATTGATTGATGCTGAAGCCACAGGAGCAAGTATTTCACAGGTTTTAAAGGATCAGTCCGTACAAATGCGTTTAGAAAGATTCGTGCGTGCGGAAAAAGCAGGAGCGAGAGCATCACAGTTAATTCTTTTACCACTGATGATGTTTATTTTACCTGCGGTATTTATTATGGTTTTTGGCCCGGTTATTATTAGTTTTGTGTACGGTAAATAAATTTAAGGAGTATGAAATTGGCTAAGCTTTATAAAATACAAAAAGATAAACCTGCTTTATTACTAGTGGAAAAACTAGAGATAGCAGAGTCTTTTTGGGCCAGAGGAAAAGGCTTATTAGGAAGAAAGATTCTCCCTGATGGAGATGCTCTGTGGATTAAACCTTGTAATAATATTCATACTTTTTTTATGAGATTTACTATTGATTGCGTGTTTATAGATGAAAAATTGCAAGTGACCCATGTCTCTGAAGGTGTAAAACCTTTTAGAGTAGTGGGACCATACTGGAAAGCAGTATCAGTATTAGAGTTTCCAGCAGGCGCAGCTCAGAAATGGGATTTGCAAAAAGGAGATCAATTATATGTGGTCAGTTAGAGTGTTATCAGGCCCACAAACTGGTCAAATTTTTAATTTGAAAATGGGAAAAAATTCTTTTGGACGCTCGTCTGAAAGTGATTTTAAGGTTTCTTCAGTTGGTATTTCTAAAGATCATTGCGAGATACATGTTTATAAAGATAAAGTTATGGTCGTTGATTTAAAATCAAGTAATGGAACTTTTGTAAATGGCGTAAAAATTCAGAATTCTATTGTAAAATTAGGTGATAAATTAGGTTTGTTCGATGTGATCATGGATATTATTCCAACACCTGAGATCAAAGTTAAACCTCCTGTGGAGGAAGCGAAAGTACGTCCATTGAAACAAAGTTCAAATAGGAGCAGGCCTTTGTCTCGTCCGGCGCAGATGCAGTCAAGACCTCAAGGTGGGTTTCCAACGCAGGGTGGAAATGCATTGCAAATGCAGTATCCTCCAAACCAATTCGCCCAAAATTCATTGCAGATGAATGCTGTAGGCGCGCAAACTGAAAATAATAATTTTGCTGCTCCTTTAGAATCAAACAAATCTTTAGCAGAAAAAATAGAAAATTATATAGAAAAAGCTGTTATGCCAGTATTTTATAAATTGGCTGTTGCATTGCCGTTTAAACAAGTTCTTTTAGGAACAATGATTTTATTTGTGCTGTTTGTGACAATAGCCTCTGTATTTCCTTTAACGACTATCATAAAAGAGTCAAATTATGTTGAGGCTTCAAAGCGTGCAAAATCAGTTGCTCGGGCTATGGCTCGCATCAATGAGCAAGCTTTATTATCAGGACAATTTACTAATTTGTCAGTGAATGAAGCTTTAAAAGAAGAAGGTATAAAAGATGCATTTATTATTCAACAATCAGATGGATCTATTGTAGCCCCTACTGAAAAAGTTGGTCGTGAGAGTTCAAAGCCATTTATTATACAAGCCAGAAAAGAGTCAAGAGCTTCAGCGGGAATGATTGATGCGAACACCATAGGGGCTTCTTATCCAATAGGAGCCTATGATCCTGTTTCTGGCGAAACATCTGTGAAATATCATGCTGTTGTTTATTATGATGTGAGTTCACTTAATGTGGACGACGGGCGGATTATTAGCTTATTCATGCAGACGCTTATCATTTCTTCTGTGTTTGGAATTTTATTGTACTTTATTTTTGCAAGGCTTATTGAACATCCTTTGAAACAATTAAATTTACAAATCGATACGGCCTTGAGGGATAAAACAGATCGTACTGAGGTATTATTTGATTACCCAGAAATGCAAAAGATCGTAGCCAATGTGAACTTGCTTTTAAATAGAATGTGGAATGGCTTAAATGAATCAGAGACTGTAAAGCCCAAACAGAATCGGGATATAGAATTTGTGAATATGGTTGATATGTTAAGTCAGCCAGCGATGGTTATAGCTGCATCGGGTACTGTGATTGCAACCAATTATCAGTTTGAACAGCTTGTACAAATGGAGAAGCATAATTTAGTTCAACATCATTATAATCAAATTGTAGATCCAGCTATGGTGCAGAACATAGAAGCCTTAATGAATAAAGCTTCTTTGTCGATTTACGAAAAGCAACAAGATCGAATTCCTTTTTCGCAGTTTGAATGTGATATTTTTGCGCAGGCTTGCTTAGATGTAAACGGTACGCCTGAGTTTTATTTTATAAGTTTAATGAAAGTTCATACGGAGTGATATGTCGGCAGCTGAGAAGTTAGACCCCTCAGTACAAATAAAACTTAAAGTGTTGCATGGGCCACACTCCGGGCAGTCATTTCACATGACGAAGTCCTCCTTTACTATTGGTCGTGGTCCTGAAAATGAAATTGTTTTATTGAATGATCCTCAAATTAGCCGTCAACATGCGCGTATTCAAATAGTGAATCAAGATGTTGAAATTATAAATCTCAGCCAAAAAAATAAAATTTTTGTTGGAACTGAATCAATTACGAAGTGGAAACTTGTTAATGACTCCACATTTAAAATTGGTGAGACGGAAATTCAGATCAGCTTTAATTTGGGAAAAGAAGTCGTACAAGTTCAACCGAATACTTTTAAAGTTTCTGATCCAAACTTACCACCAATTCCTAGTTTAAAATCACAAATGTCTGAGAAAAAACCTCAGGTAAAGCAATCGGCATTAGTGAAAAATAATAACTTACCCAAAAATAGAAATGGATTGCCAGGAGAAAGAAAACAGAATCAAATCAATCCTAAAATTCAGGAAAGACAATTCTATAACTCAGGTACGCAGACTGCAAATTTGCAAATTCCTCCGAAGTTAAATACAGTGTCTCAAGCTCAAGCTGCATCTAGCGGATTATTATCTAACCCGAAGACTAGGTTTTACTTAATCTTTGGTCTGGCTCTCTTAGGTCTAGTTTATTGGTTGAATATGCCGAATGCCAAGCCTTCGGCAAAGAGAGAAGTTCAGTCGACTTTGAAGTATGAGGATGAATACTCTATTCGTCAAAATTCAGTCGCAGAAAAAGAACTAGATCAAAAAAGGAAAAATCAATACGAACAGCTAAAATCTCCGACTGAATTACGTGTCAAAGAGAACTTCCAAAAAGGAATGCGCGACTATCAGCTAGGGAACTATTCACGGGCACTGGACTTTTTTCAAGTGGTTTTAAACTTAGACCCGAACCACGCTCTAGCCCGGAGGCACATGTACTTAGCTAAAGTTAGATTTGATGAGATTGTAAAGTCAAAATTAATACTTGGAGAAAGTTATTATCAGAAGCATAATTTTAAAATGT
>JBKBTW010000143.1:0-7297 GCA_046291245.1 Pseudobdellovibrio sp.
CTTGTTTCTGTAGATGGCATGGATGATGTTCTTGTGCACTTTGCTAAGTGCTGTAGTCCTGTTCCTGGAGATCCAATCTCTGGTTTTATTAGTCGTGGTAAAGGTATTATTGTTCATAGATCAGACTGTTCAAAGGTTTTTGAGTTAGATCAAATGCGCAGAGTGGATGTGGAGTGGACATCTAAAACAGCTGGTGAAGGGCAAGAGCGTCAAGTTAAGCTTGAGGTTATAAGTCAAGACGTGCAAGGGTTACTCAAACTCATGTCTGAGGCGTTTGCCACTCAAGGAATTAACATTGAATCAGCCCAAATCCGCACGACACGCGATAAAAAAGCAATTTGTTTATTTGAGATTTCTGTGCGTGATCTAACTCAGTTGAATAACTCAATACTCGCTCTACAAAAAATCAAGGGTATCATTGGCGTTCAGCGTGTGAGTGGTTAACAGAACTCAAGAAATTAGAACTTCATCCCCAAGCCACCTTGGACAACGATTTGACTGATTTTGGGTACGGTGTCTGATGTATTAAGTGAGTAGTGATACTCGAAACTTGCCGGAATAAAATATTTGTTATTTAGAGAGTAATCAACTCCACCCGTTAAAACAAGGGCATTGGCCATATTAATATCTGTTGTCCGTAATGAAGTACTCTCCTTTGACATCGGAAACTTTAAAGCTCCGCCGAGTCCACCCCAGACGACATATTGTTTTTTTATAAAGTCGTATCTGAAAAAGCCCGCGGCTGAGAAGTAATTGATTTTTGCATAACAGTTTGTCGAAGATTTATTATTACAAGAGCTGTATTTAGCTTTACCTTTTACTTGAACAGGATCAAGGCTTAAAGTGCCACGGACATCGACCCATTTTAACTTTGGATAATCTACAGCTAAACCAAAACCAATATCAGAGCCAACCATATCCACTGTCTCACGATTTATAAATGGTGAACTATTATCTGAAAGCTTAGCAGATATGGAGTTACTTATAAATTTTCCGATCACAGAAACTTTGATCATATCATGACGTAAAACAATGCCTTCTTCTTCGAGCAACTTCGTTTGGGGCTTAATAGAAGGTTGAGTTGTGTTTTTCGGAGTAGAAGCTTTAATTAGTTTTTGGTCAATAGTAAAGTTTCCGGATTCAATATTGGCTACAGCTTGATGAGGTCTGACTTGTAAAACTTTAGCGGTGGCCATGACTATATTGTTTTTTCTAAATTCAAGAATATCATCAGGCTTCACGGAATCATTTTCTAAATCTACAAGAATTTTATTATTTTTAACGTTTGTAACCTTGATAGCTAAGGTAGGGGAAGAGATTAAACTCAAGATGATGAACAGGCTTGGAATTAATTTATTGGTATTCGACATCATATAAACAGTAAGTGCCTTTTAGATCTGTAGATTCATAGATCGTGTTGTTTTGAATTTTATGCTCCCACAAAAACTCTTCATCTATCTGTGTTAAGAGACGGCTTTGATTGGCATGAGTTGCAACAGTTTCTCCAGAACATGAAATTTTGTTGGCGCTTTTGATGAGTGCACTAGGTGATTCAGATTCGAATGCCGTTCTTTCCGCTGAGCGATAAACACTGCAAGAGTTTAAAGAGAAAAACAAAATCACAACACAGCTGAAATATAAAGTTAAAATAATTTTTGGAGAAAGATGACCAACTCTTTTTAAAATTGTTTCCATGAAAATATTCTGAAATGAATTTTTAAAAAAGAAAAGGCTTAAGTCGTTAAACTTAAGCCTTTTTATATCTATCTTATAAAACTGATAGTTAACTCAATAATTATCTTGATTCTATGGTTTGATAGTAATAATGAGCCATCACGCATAAAAACACAGTTAGTGTTGCGGCAATTTAAAGTGTCACAACACTAGGTAAATTTATTGTGACACTTACCTCACATCAACTAGAACGGGATATCTTCTGATTGGTTAAAGCTTGGCTCTGGTCCAAAATCAGAGAAATTAAAATCTCCACCGCCTTGGTTCGCTGAGTTATCATAAGAAGAGCCTTGGCCAGCATTGGCATTACCGCCACCTAAAAACTGAACTGTAGAGGCTACGATCTCAGTTGCGTATTTTTTTTGTCCGTTATCTTCCCACGAGCGTGTTTGTAATTTACCTTCCACATAAACTTGGCGGCCTTTAGCTAAGTATTTACCGCACAATTCAGCAAGTTTTCCCCAAACAGTAATTCTATGCCATTCAGTGCGCTCTTGCTTTTGGCCATTTTTATCAACCCAGTTTTCACTTGTTGCCACGTTTAAACGAGTCACAGTAGAACCCTGACCAATAGCTTTAACCTCAGGATCTTGACCTAAGCGACCTACGATAATAACTTTATTAATTCCAGACATAAAACCCTCCATCTCCTTTTTCCTTTTGCGTGTTAAATGAGTCAATCAAGACTTTTTGTTTGCGGTAACTATAAGCAGAAAAAAAGCCAAATTAAGCTGTGGGTCAAATTCTTGTGAAGTGCAACAAGAGCCGATTTGCGGATTAAACAAGCTGTGTTGATAAAGAAGGCAGGATGGATTGAACTCTAGTTTCTTCGGGTGATCTTTAAAAGAGTGATTTAATTAATCGGCGATGGGATTGCTGGAGAGTACATATTATCTGCAGCTAGTTTGAATTTGTAACGTGTTAATCCAGCTTCTTCCGTTTTGAAAGAGTCCACCATTAAAAGCAGTAATTGCCCTCGCTCTTTAAAAGCTGGTTTTGCGGATAAATCAAAAGTTAAATTATAACCCGAAAAAACTGGAGCGATACGGCCACCATTGTTTTGTATAGACAAGTTTACAGTGCCTTTGATTGTTCCATATAAGTCGTCAGTTGGAGCTCCAAGCTTAGCAGATTCAATATTAAGTCTCCCGTTACTTAATTTGCCTTTGAGATCAATTTGTTTAAAGCGAAACTCAGGCAAATTAATGCTACCCATATTGGGAAGCTGTATTGGAAAAGATGGGACATTAAAGTTGTTGATGACTATTTGAATATCACCATCTGGTTGTTCCGTAAAAGCCATATCCGCCACGACATTAGTTTTGATATTAGCCGTTCCTGTTATCGGAAATGAAAGTTTAAAAGTTTCTTTTAAATTGCCGAGAGAGATTTTATCTCCATCAACACTCAGGTTAACACGCGCAGCGCCAGAGTCTGATTTCTTAGCAGGAGTCATGTTGACGTCTAACGAGCCACCTAAAATATCTTCAGCTTTAATGTGTCCACCTACTTGTCTTTGAATTAAAGCTTGAAAGGATGGCGAAGCTGTAAGTGATCCTATCGTGAGATTTTCAATTTCACTTGTGTCAACAGAGACTTGATCTAGAGTTAATGAAGTTAAAATTGGATTGATGTGCATATCTTCAAATTGCAGATAAACTCGATTGCCTGTGGCTTTGGCTACAGTGTTAGAGATATAATCATTGAGATCTTTAAATGGAAATAAAACAACGACAAAAATCGCGCTTATAACAATAAAAGCTAAAATTTTAAATTTATGCTTTAATAAAAATTTAAAAGCTAAGATAATTTGATCCATTTTAAACCTTTAGTTGTCATCCGCATTCGCGTTATTTTTTTTGCCTCTTACATCTGGTGGCTCTTGGCTAATTTGAGGCATAGGGGCTTTCAGCGAAAACACTTTGTAAGTCACATCAAAATAACCCGCGAGTTCGGTGTTCGCTTGAATGATCATATCCTTAATTTTGACGGCATTTGAGATGTTGGAAATCTTAGTCCCAATATCGATAATTTGTCTTAAATTGAGTTTGTTCAACTTAACTTCAACAGCCGATGATAAAAGACTTGAAGGAATAAGTTTGCTTTCAGCTTGGATAATATTAACAGAGGAGATTTGTTCCGGAATAAGTTGAGAGCTTTGCAGCGAGCCTTGAATGTTGGCTACAAGCTTCTGTCCTTCGGGGGCACCCACGATTGGAGGTGCTGCTGGAGTCTCGCGGTAAGTTTTAAAAAGATCTCTAATGAGTGAGCGCTTTTCTTCAAATTGTGTAATGGTTTCAGATGAGAGCTGCAATTGAGAAAGAGGAATGTAAGTGATAACTCCAAAAACAAGAACACCCGCTACAATCTGAGTCATCTTTTGCCCGTTTGGGGATAAAGCCTGATAACGATCATTAAGGTTGCCATAAGTCGGGGATTCTTGGATTTTATCCCAATAAGTTTGAAAGGTGTTCTTTAAGTTTTCCTGTAGTTCTTCAAGACGACTCATTTTGCAATACCTCTATCTGTTCTAAAGCTCATTGAAAATGCGACTCTGTTTGCTTGCGAAGGTAAGCTTGGCGTTTCTTGAGTAATTTTTTTATCTAAAGAAATTTGTGTTAAATTTTGTGCGATTAAGTCCACTTCACGGGGAGAATTTGCGTAGCCCACCATTTTGACAAGATCATCTGTGATTTGGAGTTCTACGATATCAATTTTAGCTTGAGCTTTTGAAGGTGAGGATTCGCTTATTTTTTTTAATACATCTAACGCCGAATTCATTCCTACAACTTTGTTTAAAAGTTTGTACTCTTGGTTTAATTTTTTATTTTCTTTGATGTAATTTTTTACACCTTTTTCGTTAGCGCGCTTATTGGGAAGCTGGGCTACGGTTTTGGCTTGCTTTTTTAAAGCCTCATCGCCTTTTTCTGCAAGTGTAGTTGAAAAATCTGTACGGAAAAATCCCCAAATAAACAATATGATGATCGCTGATAACCCGACATAGGCAGTATTGCCCCAGTCGTTCCAAAACTGTTTAAATTTATTATTGTCAGAAGCAAATTCGCCTTTAATAAACTGTAGACTTGGATTGCGGGGTTTTTTAAAAGCCTCTAACGCAATTCCAATAGCTGTGGCGAACCGAGAGCGAACATCTCCTAGATTGATGCCATGAGCTTGAATATGTTGAGCATCCACATATTGATCCACTAAAGAAACTGCGTTACATGAAACTTCCAAATGTTGAGTTAAATAAGCTCCTAAATTAGGAAGTTGCGATAAACCGCCAGTTAAGTAGATATTTTGGATTTGACCATGAAATTCACTTTGGATTTCTAAAAATGACATTTGCAAGTCGCGAATAAATTCACGTAAGGATTTTTCAAGAGTGTTGGCTATATTAGTTGTCTCAAAGCTTTCACCTGATTTTGAAAGGAGTAAAGAGGCATCTGTTTGAAGCATTCTTTGAGCTTCTAAGTAGGGGAGTTGAAATTTTCTAACAAGCTCTTGGATAAGTTGATCTCCGCCCCACATGAGGCTTCGAACAAAAACCACGCGATTTTCTATTTGAGCACAAAGAAGTGTTTTTTTGTGTCCAATGTTCAGTGTAATTTGTATTTGATTTAAAGGAACACTGTCGTCAATTTTTTCTTCACTTGGGTTATAGCTTAATGGGCCTGTTGCTGTCGGGTACTGAGGTGGAGCAGCTTCCCAGTCCTCAAGAAGATTCGTTAAAGCGAGACCGTCGATAGTCAACAAAGACGGATCAAATCCAAAATCTTTAGACAGGTTTAATGTTTTTTCTATTTGTGATTTTGGAGCAGCAATAGCTAAAACGTGAGCGCCGAAGCCTTCTGTTAGGATAGTTTTTGCATCAAATAAGCAAAGATCTGGATCAAAGGGAATATCTTCTTCCATTTCAAAAGAAAGACTTTTAAGAATTTTGATTCTGTCGGAAAACGGGAATTGTTTTCTTCTGACAGTGACTTTGTCTTGTTTAAGTGCCATGACGATGCGTTTAGATTCAGGATCAAGTTTGCTCGTGATCAAACGAATGTATTCGATGGCTTCAATTTCTCTGTCATGCTCGCTGATTTCTGGAGAGAATTTTTTTTCATAAACAGCAGTAACGGTAATGTGCTTTTTATTCTGGGCAACCTCGGCTATTTTTATGGAATCTTCACCAATATCAATTCCTAATGCCTTCATGTTGCCCCTTTCTGTAACTGGTATTACTCCTCGAACCAGTATACGATACGGGGCCGACCTTTGGGAAGAGGTTCTTGTTTTTGGGTATTCGTCTTTGGTCCAGTTTGCGTAGGTTGTTGAGGTTGTGATGGATCACTTTGTTGTTGCTGTTGTTTTTCTTTAGCCACCATGTCTTTGATGACAGAGGCTGCTTTTTGAATATCAACAATATAAGCTGTAATTTTTCTTTGTGAAGCGCCTTTTCCTTCACCACTTCTTCCGATGGCTTCGATTTTAAAATTAGTCACTTTATCGCATTGAAACGGAATTTTATCAAATTCAGCACTGAGTCTTGCTCCACGGGCTTCAATGTACTTCTTAAAGTCATCACGGCACTCGTCAGACGTGCTTCCTTTAAAGTCGCCTTCTTGGTTTTCGGGGTTGTTTCTTCTTTCAAGAACCTCGTTGATCACTTCTTCAGTGATTCCTGTATCGAGAGATTTTAAAATCGTCACATTCGCGGTATTAGGATTGATCGCCTTCGATCCATAGATTGTGATAGAAGGTTTAAGCATATTGAAAAACTCTTCGTTCATGCCAGGAACGAGTCTTATCTCATCCAGAGTTCTAAAACCTCGATTTGGGGGATAACCTTCTCCTAATTGCGAGTAAGCTTGTTTTTTATCTCCACCATTAAGCGAAGTGTTTTTATCACTCATCCAATCGGCGATACGATTGACAAGTTCCTCAAAATTAAAATTGGCATATTGGTCACGAAAAGCATCGTCGCTTGTTTTGCGATTTTCAAAAATATTGAGAAGCTGTTGCTTTGTTGTATCTCTTAACGTCTTAGAAGGAGAGGCTAAATCATTCACATCAATTTTTGAACCTTCATCAGAAATAGTTTGAGTATAATACCCATCAAAGAGTGACTCTTTTTTGCTCGATTCAACAGAGTCTTTTGTGGCAATGGACGCATTTTCCCCAAGTTCGAAAGGCCACATCATCGGAAATGTCCAAATTTGATTGATCTGCTGGGCAAATCCAGCAGGTAAATTAAGTCGAGAAGCTTGTTGGTATATTTTAATACGAAGTAGAGCTAAATCCATGCTGTTACGAGCAGAGTAGTAAGCTTTAATACGATTAACTTCTTGCGAATTCACAGCAAATTCAATTGTTGAATCTTTGGCGACTTCGCTTGCCACGTAGACCATTAATAATAAAGATGTCATGGCGAGCAGCAACGCCACGCCCTTTTTAGATGATTTTGATCTCTTTAACAGAGGGTTAAATTTTAATCTTTGTTTGAGTGTCTTCCAAACCATATTAAAAACCTATAGAGGGAGGAGCTGCGTTACCTCCAGTTGAAGATTGAGCG
>JBKBTW010000144.1:0-7218 GCA_046291245.1 Pseudobdellovibrio sp.
ATTATCCTCAGAATATATGGCCAGATGATGCGGTTCCAGAATTCAAGCCTTTGTTTCAGAAGTTGTTTTCCAAGCTCGAAGAAGCTGGAATTCAAATGATGGAAGCTTTAACATATCCTCTGCAAGTTGAGAAAACATTTTTTAAAAGTATGGTCGAAGAAGGAAATTCAATTTTAAGATTATTGCATTATCCTCCGATTCCTGAAGGTGTCGACCCTCGCTGTATTCGTGCAGCAGAGCATGAGGATATTAATTTTATAACAATTTTACCGGCAGCGACTCAGTCAGGGTTACAGTTAAAGGATCGTGATGGAACTTGGTTGGATATTGAATCTGATTTCGGAACTTTAATCGTAGATGCAGGAGATATGTTGTCGCGTTTAACGAATGACGTTATTCCGTCGACCACACATAGAGTGATCAATCCACAAGATGGAACAAATGCCTCACGTTACTCAATGCCATTTTTCATGCACCCTCATCCAGAGTCATTGTTAAGTTGTTTACCATCGTGCAAAGGAGCTGGGGCGAAATATCCAGATATCACAGCTCATGATTTTTTAATGCAAAGACTTAGAGAGATTGGACTTATTAAATAACTTATGAATCGAAAATTTTTATTTCCCATTTTTATGATTATTACTTTTTTTGGGTGGATGTCTTATTATCGAAAACAAGGAATTGAACCCTTAAATATAGGAATAAACAAAATAGAATCGGATTCAGATCATGATGTTCCTGCTGACAAAAATTTGTTAGCTAGTGGAGTGGCCCCGCACGAAAACTTTGTTGATAAACCCTCTGTAAATGAGCTTAATCACGAAGCTGAGAATCAGCTTTCTTATAAGTTTACAGAACATTTGAAAATGATAGGTGAGTGTTTGCATATACAGAATTCTCAACAGGAGCAAAAAACTCAGCCCACATACGACAATTTAATTATCAGTTTAAGATCAGCCCTCGGAGATGTGGTTGTGCAAATGGATGATTGGACTCAACTTGACTTGCAGAATCGAGATGGATCTAAAAAAAGAATACGAACTGAGGTTAATTACGATAATCCTTCTGCACCAGTTAAGTATGTGCAGTTTTACTCTATAAATGAGCAAGGTTTACCAGAATTACAGCCCATCGATAAAGAAAAGGCCAAAAATCCTACGGATGAGTATATAAACTATTTACGAGCTGACTCGTCTCTTATATTTGATAAAAGGGGAAGTCGAGCCTATTTTTCTTCTGGAGAGTCACTGGCTGTAGTAGAAAGATCAGGTTATTTAGAGAGTGTTATTTTAAGCAAAGAAAATAAATCTATAAAATGTTCTGATTTGAATAACGCGAACTCTCAATGTGTTTGTAATTAGACGCTATCACGCATGCTGCGTATTTTTGTCCTGATGTTATTTGTAGACCCTGAAAGGGTCTTTTTCTGCTTCAGCTGAAGTTTACATCAGAGTTGCTGCTAAATTTAACTTTATCCAGAGCTTAAATTAAAGCTCTGGATAAATCTGCTAAATTTATAAAAATATTTTTATTTTAAGTCTGGCTTAACAGGACTTAAAATGTGTCATGTCGAGTTTTAATTATACAACCATGATATGAGTTACAATTAAAGCCGCTAATACGCACATTAAAGATACATTTAAAGTGTTCATTGAATTACCCCTTTTTTTACCCTTGTTATAGTGCCTAAATGTCTTTAGGTTCCCTTGTAAACGTAGTGTTTATCGCGCTTTTTTTATCATTTCCACTGTAGATTTTTTGACAGGTATAAAATTCATTAAGTGACAAATAGGGCGTAATATAGCTATGTTAGCCATGTTATGACTGAAGTTAAAATACACCAAAATAAAGCCTATGAGGCCTCTGTAAGATCAGAGGTAAAAGTGGAAAGTAATGTTCAAATCGTTTCAAATCCGAAAATCACATTGTTGATGGCTTTTTATAATAACGTCGATTTCTTCAAACTTGTATTCGCCTCAATAGAAACACAATCGTTTTTTAATTTTGAAGTGATTATTTGTGATGATGGTTCAAAAGCAGAAGCCGTAGAGGCCTTAAGAAAAATATGTGCCGAATCAGAAGTTCCAGTTTTACATATTTGGCATGAGGATCGGGGATTTTATAAAAATGAAGCGCTTAATCGCGGAGTTCTTAAAGCTCGTGCTGAGTATTTAATTTTTATTGATGCCGATTGTGTTTTGCATCCACAATTTATAGAAGATCATTGGAATAATAAAGAAGTCGGGCACACCTTAGCGGGACGTAGAGTTAATCTCATACCGAGTACGACAAAGTCTCTTACTCCGGAGAAAATAAAATCTGGTTATTTAGAAAAAAATTGGTGGTGGTTGTTTGCGACAATGTTTTGGATGAAGGACAATAACAGTATAAAAGGGTTTCGCGTAACACATCCCCAGTTTTATAAATATCTTAATCGTAAACCACGTGGTTTGGTAGGTTGCAATTTTTCTGTTTTTAAACAGGATTTATTAAAGATAAACGGTTTTGATATGAGTTATCATAAACCTGGTATCGGTGAGGATTCAGATATTGATTTTAGGCTAGCAGGGATAGGCGTTACGCCTAAGCCCATGTGTTATCAGGGCGTGCAATATCATCTTTACCATAAGTTGCTTGCGCGCTCAGAAGCAAATGAATCTAAGTTTGCTGAGATTATGAAAGCAAAAAAATATATGACAGAGACAGGTATTAAAGAACTAGAGCAGGAGTTGGCTAAGTGATTTTTGTAACAGGCGGAGCTGGATTCATAGGCTCTAATTTTATTTTAAATTGGATGGGTAAAAATAACGAGCCCGTTTTAAATATAGATAAATTGACATATGCAGGAAATTTAGAAAGTTTAAAAAACGTGGAAGCTTCTGCAAATTATAAATTTGCTCAAGTTGACATTGCCGATCAAAAAAAACTGGAAGAGTTATTTAAAATACATAAACCAAGAGCTGTTCTCAATTTTGCAGCTGAAAGCCATGTGGATCGTTCTATTCATGGTCCTGGTGAGTTTATTCAAACAAATGTGGTTGGAACATTTTCTTTATTGCAGGCTACTTTAGGTTATTGGCGTGAGTTGGGCGAAGTAGAAAAAAAAGATTTTCGTTTTCTGCATGTGTCGACTGATGAAGTATACGGCTCATTAGAGTTAACAGATCCAGCTTTTTCTGAAACTACGCCTTATGCTCCGAATAGTCCTTATTCGGCTTCAAAAGCCTCGAGTGATTTTTTAGTAAGGGCTTATCATCACACATATGGTCTCCCTGTTTTAACGACAAACTGCTCGAATAATTATGGTCCCTATCAGTTTCCAGAAAAACTTATCCCTCTCGTTATTCACAATGCTTTAAATGGTAAAAGTTTACCAATTTATGGAGATGGATCAAATATTCGAGATTGGCTCTACGTTGTTGACCATTGCGAAGCGATTGAACTTGTGTTGAAACAAGGGCAAGTTGGTGAAACATATAACGTAGGTGGAAAAAACGAAAAAAAGAATATTGAAGTCGTCGATACGATTTGCATTCTCTTGGATGAGTTACGTCCTCGTACTGATGGAAAGAGCTATTTAACTCTTAAAACATTTGTGGCTGATCGACCAGGTCATGACAAACGTTACAGCGTTAACACGCACAAAATTGAAACAGAGCTTGGTTGGAAGCCTCAAGAGAGCTTTTCATCTGGGATTAAAAAAACTATTGTTTGGTATTTAGATAACTCGCAGTGGGTTAGGAATATCACTTCAGGTGTGTACCGTGAATGGGTTGATAAAAACTATGGGGTGAGAAAATGAAAGGTATTATTTTAGCTGGTGGTTCAGGTACGCGGTTGTACCCTGTTACAACGGTAGTTAGTAAACAACTTTTGCCTATTTATGATAAACCGATGATTTTTTATCCTTTAACCACGCTCATGTTGGCGGGTATAAAAGATATACTGATCATCTCTACACCTCAAGATACTCCTCGATTTGAAAGTTTATTGGGAGATGGTAAAAGGTGGGGTATAAACCTATCGTATGCTGTTCAGCCATCACCTGATGGATTAGCTCAAGCATTTATTATAGGTGAAAAATTTATTAATGGAGATGAATGCTCTTTAGTTTTGGGTGATAATATCTTTTATGGCCAAGGCTTAAGTAAATTACTTCAAGAGTCAGCGCGATTAAAATCAGGGGCAAGTGTTTTTGCCTATAAAGTGCAAGATCCAGAAAGTTATGGAGTTGTGGAGTTTGACTCAAATAAAAGAGCTATCTCAATAGAGGAAAAACCTAAATTACCAAAATCTAATTACGCGGTTTCAGGATTATATTTTTATGACAACAAAGTTGTCGAGTACGCAAAGTCTTTAAAACCATCAGCTCGTGGTGAACTCGAAATTACAGATTTAAATAGAATTTATTTAGAAAAAAATCAATTGAATGTGCACACGATGGGGCGTGGTTTTGCTTGGTTGGACACAGGAACCCACAAAAACTTGCTTGAAGCGAGCCAATTCGTGCAAACAATTGAACAGCGTCAAGGTATGAAAATTGCTGTTCCGGAAGAGGTTGCTTTCAGAATGGGGTATATTAATAAGGAACAAGTCTTACATTTAGCAGAGCCCCTTAAAAAAAGCAGCTATGGCCAGTATTTAATTCAGATGATTAACGATTAACATAAGAGATGCATGTGAAAAAAATAGAAACACCCCTTCGCGATTGTTACATCATAGAGCCTCAAGTCTTTGGAGATTCTCGGGGCTTTTTTTATGAAAGTTTTAATCAAAAAAAATTTAATGAACTCATAGGAAATGATAAATTGAACTTTGTTCAAGACAATCACTCGAAATCAAGCCGTGGTGTTTTAAGAGGGCTTCATTATCAACTTAAAAACACTCAAGGAAAACTTGTGCGTGTTGTGCAGGGAGAAGTTTTTGATGTAGCCGTAGACTTACGAAAATCATCTCCGACATTTGGTCAGTGGTACGGACTTGTCCTCAGTGCAGAAAATAAAAAACAACTTTGGGTGCCTGAAGGATTTGCGCATGGCTTTATAGTTTTGTCCGAGACTGCGGAGTTTTTATATAAAACGACAGATTTTTACGCTCCCGAGCATGAACGTTGTATTATTTGGAATGATCCTACTTTAGGTATTCATTGGTCTTATTCAGGAGAGCCACAGCTTTCTGAAAAAGATAAAAAAGGTGCTAACCTCAAAAATGCTGAGGTGTTTTCTTGAAAGTTTTAGTTTTTGGTGAAAACGGACAAGTTGCCGGAGAACTCAAAAGTACCTTAACTCTATGGAGCGAAGTTCAGTTTGTGGGTCATGAGGTTGCTCCATTTGAATCTCCAGATAGGATTGTTGATATTATCAGAGCATATAAGCCTCATTTTATTGTGAACGCGGCAGCTTACACGAATGTTGAAAAAGCAGAATCGGAAAGAGATCAAGCTTATCTTATTAATGGAAACACGGTTGGTGTTATCGCTGAAGAAGCCAAAAAACTAGGGGCAGGCTTTATTCATTATTCGACTGATTATGTGTTTGATGGTTCTAAAAATAGTGCTTACACAGAGGTTGACCAGCCAAAGCCATTAAATGTTTACGGAGAGAGTAAACTTTTAGGTGAAAAACTGATTCAACAAGTTGACGGAAACTCTATCATACTGCGTGTAAGCTGGGTTTATGGCAACAGAGGGGTAAACTTTTACAAGACCATGCTTAAGCTTGCAAGCGAACGCGAAGAACTTAAAATTGTTTCAGATCAAATTGGGGCTCCAACGTGGTGTAGAAACATTGCTGAAGCTACGTCTATAGTTTTGCAAGACAAAGATTTTATGGCTAAAAAAGGTTTATATCACATGACGTCTCAGGGTGAAGTATCGTGGTACGGCTTTGCGAAAAAAATATTTGAACTCTATAGCCATCAAAATCCTACGCACCCGCTTAAAGTGAAAAATTTAGTGCAGATAGAAACGAAAGATTATCCTTCTAAATCACAACGCCCGCTCAATTCAAGAATGAGTTCTCAAAAAATTAAGGAAGTGTTTGGTCTACAGCTTCCTCATTGGGAAGAGTCTTTAAAAAATGTTATGAACTCTTAAAAACAAGTTTGAGTCAGGTTATAAATTAAAAAGCATTGAATATGTTTTTTGCCCTTATGGCTGGGACTAATTGTATAATTAAGCTAATTTTCCTAATTATTTTCTCAAAATAACTTTGAGAAAATAATTAGGATTTTTTTAATTTACTTTACTGAAAGCGAGTTAAGGCATCCTTTAAAGAGACAATTTGCACTTTAGATTGTTGCAATAATAATCTATCCGCAGCGATGACATCTTCATCTGCGTTTTGAACAAATTTTTCATTAGATAACTTATTGGTTAATAAATTGATATCTTTATCTAATTTTTCAATCAGCTTTTGAATACGTTTTAACTCCTCATTAAAATCAACTAAACCTTCAAGAGGAATAATAACTTTAACATGAGCTTCTTGCACAGTTACAGGTGCAACAGCACACTTCATAAGGTTGCCATCTTCGCCAATGTCTAGGTTCTCAAGACGACCCATAGTCATAATAGCTGTGCGATTTGCGCTGAGGATTTTTTGCGTTTTGGCGTCTGTTACACCTAAACGAACATTAAGTTTAACAGCAGGGCTAATGCGATTTTCTCCACGAATATTTCTGATAGCGGTAATGACCTCTTTAACAACATCAATTTCAAACTCAGCCGTTTTGCTGCCTAAGTTTAAAAAGTCTTTATCATTTAACACCGTAGGGTACTGGTCGATAATGCAAGCGTCATTTTTCAGAGGAAGTTTTGCGTAAATTTCTTCTGTAATAAAAGGGCAGAATGGATGTAAAAGTCTCACGATGCGATTTAAAACGTGCGCCATAACCAATTGTGAAGCTTCTCTATCTTCAGGCGAAATTTGTGCAGCGCCTGCAGCTTGTGTGGCTAAAAATGGTTTTGAAAACTCAATGTACCAATCACAAAATTGATTCCAAATAAATTGATAAAGCGTGATCGCGGCATCTGAGAATTTCTCTGATTCAAGAGACTCTTGCACAGATTTTTCAACATCTGAAAGCTTAGAAATAATCCATTGATCAAATACGCTGATATTTGTTTTATTTGGCAGCGCCTTCAAGCCTTCAGCTGGAACTTTGAAATCTTGTAAGTTAGATAAAACAAAACGTGCAGCATTCCAAACTTTGTTCATG
>JBKBTW010000145.1:0-7165 GCA_046291245.1 Pseudobdellovibrio sp.
AAATTAAAGTAATGTTGTTAATCTAAAATCCTGCTGCGTAAATTAATACAAAACCACCTAAAAATGAGTTCGGCAAGGCTAAGCCCGTAATAAATGTAGAACGTGCTGACCCTAGGAAGAAAAACACGACAACGATACATAAAATAATTCCTATAGTGATACTCTCTTTAACATCAGCCACGTTCATCTTGATTGGAATCGATCCATCACGAACCATAATAGTTTCAGCAGAAACCTTTTTCTCCTTTAGGACCTCATTTACTTTAGCAATCTGTTCTTTAACACGATCAGAAACAGCTGCCGTATTAGCTCCTGATTGTTTAAACACCATCAAGAAAAGAGCATTTTTACCATTTATAGAAGAAAACCTTTGAGCTTTCGTGAGGCTCTCTTTAACTTCCGCAACCTCAGACAATTTAACTGGACGATCTGATCCTACAAAGTTTACAGAAACATCTTTTAATTGATCTAATGTACTAAACTCACCAACCGCTCTGTAAACAGTTTCATTTTTATTTGTCTCAAATTTACCGATAGGAATATCTTTTGATGTATCTTGTATGCGTTTAGATACTTGTACCATTGATAACTGACGATCCTGAAGTTTCTTTTTATCAACTAAAACATGAACTTCTTTTTTCTGGCCCCCGACAATACTCACCATACCCACATCTGTTATACGCTCGAATAACGGCTTAATTTGCTCATTAGCGACGTCATACAAATCAGCTGGATTCAACTCAGAATTAACCGCTAAAATCATAATTGGCTGATCTGCGGGATCGAATCTACGAATGATAGGTTCTTGAACATCATCTGGAAGTTTACCTCTCACGTTCGCAATACGATTACGAACTTGTTGTTCTGATTCTTTGATATCCACACCTAATTTAAATTTAACTATGATCACCGCAACAGAGTCATAGTTATTTGAAGAAACAGTTTCTAAACCTGGCAAAGAGGAAACTTCATCCTCAATAACTTTTGAAATTTGCCTTTCAACGTCTATTGGCGAAGCCCCAGGATATTGGACCTGCACAAATACTATCGGAAAGGATACATCAGGAAACTGATCTATCGGCATTTTTTTGTATGAAATTAAACCTAAAATAATCATAAGTGCGACAACACACGTAATGAATATTGGCCTTTTTATTGATAGTTCTGCTAAACTCATATTAACTCCAAAGTTTTTTAAACTTTATATTTTAAATTCTATTCTAATCTACTCAACATCGACAAAAAACAAACTTGAGGCTTCTAATTTACGAAGACTTGATTTTGTCTTTAATAAATTAATCTCAGCTTCTGCGGCATCTGTTTCAGCTGTCACAACATTTGCTGTCACAGTACGTCCCTGAGATAACTTATTTTGCTCAGCTTTAGCTCTTTCGCGCTGAAACTGCGCCACATTTTCTAAAGTACTTACTGATTTTTTCAACACTTCATATTTACGTACTAAATCCGTCCAAGCATACTGCCCTTCGGATGATTTTTTTTGCGCTTTTAATTTTGCGGCTAAAGCTTCTTTTTTACTTGCATCACGCACTGAGTTCTTAGCACTCGTATCAAACACCCATGTAAAATTAACGCCGATTGTATTTTTTGGATAATCATCTTTGGTCATATTACTTACAGCATCTTCTCTATTAAACTCGTAAGATGTTGTCGTGTAATTACCAAAAACAGATAAATCTGGTCTTAAGCTATCCACTGTTTCCTCTGCGACAAGTCCTTTTGCCTCAGACTCAAGACTTGCAATGCGAGCTTCAATTTTTTGAATGTTTTTTTGTTTCATCAAATCAATTAAATAAGGACGAGCTTGAGTTAGGTTAACATCTATCACTGGTGTTGCATCAGATTCTCCTAATTGTAAGTTATCACGAAACTTAACTTCTTGACCTTTTAACTCTTCTTCAGCAGAAATTAACTGAGCCTCGCGAAGCGCTAACAAAGCTTTAGCATTCATTAAATCAGCGCGATCACTTATACCATTACTAACTCTGTTAGATGTCCATCTTTCAATTTTTTTAGCACGATCCAAGTTAGCTTGTTTCAACTTCAAATCTTCTTTAGCCACAGCATAATCCCAAAAGCTGGATTCTAAATCATAAAGCGCTGCTCGAGATTGAAGCTCAGCTGAAAGCTGTTCTAGCTCGGCTAATTTTTGCTGACGAGAGACTTTTAATCTTGTGCCATGACCAAAAAAATCTTTCCATAATGACTGTTGAAGAGTGACACCGACTGCACCTGTACTATACTGAGAAAACCCGGGAGGGGCGCCTTTGTTATCAAAATTTGCTGTCTGAGCATCTATTTTAACAGTTGTTCCAGTCTGAAATTTTTTAGCTAAACCCAAAGTATAAATTTCAGATTCTCTTTTTGTCCCTAACTGACTGGGTCTCGACTTATCCTCTGAAGTTGTATAACTGCCTGTTAAAACAGGAGCTAAATCAATTTCTGATGAAATAATCTTAAGTCGTGCAGCTTCCGCACTCTCTTGATAAGACTTAAGCAATGGGTTTTTTTGTTTTGCTTGCTCTATGTATTCATTAATTGTAAGAGCGTGTGTGCTTTGCACAGTCAAGTAAAGCATGGCGACTAAACCTGATCTGAGTGTTTTCATTTTCATGTAAGAACTCCTGTTAATAACATATCTGTAATTTGTTTTTTTAATAAATTAGAATCTCGAACAAAATCTTTGCAGTCATTTAATACGCTCGTTTTACAATCAGCGATCATATGAAAACCCCAAATCCCCTCAGTTAACATAATAAAAAATACGGCAGGATTAAACTGAGGTTTTATAATGTTCTGCTTTTGAGCTTCCGTGAATAGTTGAAAAAATTGTTTAGCCATTGGGTAAAAAATCTCTTCATGTATTTCACGACTTAGAGGCATACCTTCTATTTTCTCACGTGATAAGATTTTTGAAATCTCTGGATGCGAACGGCGTATTTCAAGGATGTAATCAACAATTCTCTCTAGTTCTAAAGAAAAAGATTCCTTGGTAATTTTATGATTATGAGGATCTGAAATCATCGGACTAACTTGCGACTGCACTTTTAAAGCAAACTCTCTTATAACCTCTTTATATAGGCCTTCCTTCCCACCAAAATGATAAGAAATCAAAGAGATATTAGCTTGCGACTCCTTCGCAATATCACGTGTTGATGTTCGATCAAAACCTAGTTTAGAAAATAATTTCGCTGCAATTTCCAAAATACACTGTTTAGAATCATTTTTAGATTTATGATCAATATTTTTATGATCTTTATCATCTGATCCATGACTCTTCTCATGACTTTTATTTTTACTATTTAAAGCAGACATACCGTCACCTTACTTCGAAAAAGTTAATCTAAATAACTTTTTCTGCGTCGTTGAGTGTTCATTCACTTCTTAAGCTAAACGAATATCGGATAAAAATCATTAAAAATTTAATCAATCGTTTGATTTTTTATAACTTATTGAAAATACTGCGCTATTAAATTTAATTGTGTTTTTTATGATAAAAATAGAGCAATAAATCTATAATAACTAAGCCCAGTTTTTTAGAGTTTATTGAGATATTTGGAAGTTTTAAGATAAAGGTCATTCTTTATGTGTAGATTTTGAATGACCTTTAATGAGTATTTTTAACGTTCAAGATGACTCTTAAAACTAAGAGCCTTTTTTACAATCATCACATGATTCTTTTTTGGCTTTATCGCCACATGCACACTTCTCTTTTTGACTACTTTCGCATTTAGCCCCGTCCGTATGAGAATGATGTTTATGAGCACAGCTCGACAAACCAATTACAAAAAACGTCAAAAGTATTGACACGTTAAGGATTTTTTTCACAAAGCACTCCATTGTTAAGGTTTTTGTTCCTGATTTTTTTTAATACGTTTGGGTATTTCAGGAAACTTCTGCTATTTTCCACCAAGTTAAGGCCAGCATCAACTTTTGTTTTTATTTTTCACTACAAAAGGCCTTTGGGGAATGGGATTTAAGGGGGACTTATGCATACAGAAAAAAACTTTATTGCTATTTTAATCATGCTAACTCTAATGGGCCTACTATCGCCGAGTTGCAGCAAAGAGACATCCTCTCTTAAGCTAAAAAACTCTCCTCAAATCAACAACTCAACAATTATACGTACAACCGTAATTCCTCGAGATGAAAATGACTACGATAATATCTCTGAATTCACAGACGATCCCTACGAAGCTCAAGAGCCCGTTATTGATGGCGTAAAACTCACCACATTTCAAACACGAAGTCATGCGATCTATATAAAAATTAAAAAAATCTCAACACAGCTGTTTTCAATCGTTAAAAGTTTAGATCTTTTTAAATTTCTTTTACCTGTAGAACAAGACACTGAACAAATGTCTTTGCTCAACTTTGACTATCGCGAGGAACCCTCCGAGGTTGCAGACGCCTACACACGATCTCGTCATTTCGGAAAATGGGTGCGCGACCCTAAAACAAAAGACTGCTACAACACAAGAGCTAAAGTTCTTATTCGCGACAATATTGGCGTGATTAAATTTAATGAAAACAATCCATGCTCTGTTGATGCTGGAGAATGGTTAGATCCTTACAGTGGAGAAAAGTTTACCGACGCAAAAATGGAAATTCAAATTGATCATATGGTTCCTCTGAAAGAGGCTTATATGTCTGGTGCCTACAAGTGGTCTTTTCAAGAGCGATGTTTATATGGCAACTACATGGGATACAAAAATCACCTTATATCTTCGTATGGTGAAGAAAATAACAAAAAAGGTGATAAAACCCCTGCAGATTATATGCCCAATAATCCTAGTTACCAATGCGAATACTTAAAAGACTGGTTAAAAATAAAATCTATTTGGGGACTAAGTATGAGCCCTTCTGAAGCAACAGAAGTTAAAAGGCTTATCGAAAAAAACAACTGTGATGTCTCTAGCTTCACAATCACTCGTCAAGAGTTAGAAAATCAATACAGTTTTTTTACAAATAACTTGGGTCTCTGTGATGAAAGAAATCAATTTCCACCACAAGCAGAACAAAATACCACTAACGAATAACCTGTTATCTCTACTGGTTTAAATAAGTTTTAAAAAAATTTATCGTATGACCAATTTCTAAAATCTGATTTTCTTTTTTCGAAGATCCATGTCCTTCATCTGCGAATATAATAAGTTTAGATTTTATTTTTTTCTTCTGCATAATTTCATAAATCTGCATAGCTTCACCAACAGGTACTCTTGGATCATTCGCGCCTTGAATTATCATCAAAGGGTCTTTGATTTGATCTACATATGTTATAGGCGATAACCCCATCAAAGCCTCTTTATCTTTGACTGGGTCTCCATACTCACTAATTCGTAAAACTCGCCTATATGGAGCTGTGTTATTTAGAAAAGAAATCAGATTGCTCATTCCAACCAAAGCCACTCCCGCCTCATAGCTTCCTGCAAATCGTGACATTGCCATTAAAGTTGAGTAACCACCATAACTCCATCCCATAACTCCCACTTTAGGCAGTACGCCATCCTTACTTTTCCAATTCTTTTTGATCCAAACGGATGCATCTTCAATATCCGTAATAACTTTTTCCCTTTTTGCTCCATTATCCATATTAACCCAAGCTTTGCCATACCCATCACTTCCTCTTACATTAGGCTCGACAAAAATAAACCCCTCATCTACAAAAGCTTGAGCTATAGAACTAAATCCGGCAATTGACTGAGCTTCAGGTCCACCATGAAAATGAACTACCACTGGACAGTTTTTCTTTTCTTTACAACCTTTAGGAAATCTAACAAACATCGGAATCTTAACATTATCTCGAGTTTGATAAAACATAAGTTCAGCAACAGAAAAACTCGATAAATTTACCTCTGGCGCTGAAGGCAAAACCCATTGAGTAAGCTGTTTAGTTTTCCAGTTGTATGAATAACTTGTTCTTGGAGCTTGAGAAGTTATAACACTCACCATAGTTATTTGACCATCATCAGTCGTAATCCCAGAAAAAATATGATCTGCATTTTTAAATTTCGGTATTTGTATAGGTTTAAACATTTTAGCGTCTATAGCATGCATCTCAGTATAACCTTCTCTATTTATATTATAGATGATACGTGTACGTTTTTTATCAATTGAAAAACTGCTTATATCATAATTTAACTTGGGATCAGTTATAAGTTTTAGATCTTTTGATATTTTAGGTGTATACAAATAGAGTCGTTTAAAATCATCTTTAGGATATAAAACTAAATATTCATCTTTTTTAGCAGAGTATGCAACATCATACTCCCCCTCTTCTTCTAAACCGATAACAGGTGTTAATTTTTTTAAATCTGGATTATAATCATAGTACTCAATGGCTTTAGACCCTTTAGCTTTATATAGTAATAATTCTTTGCCATCTTTGCGCTGGTCAGCGATTCCCCAATAACCTTCGCCTTCATAAATAAGCTGTTTTTCATTATTCAATAAATTAATTTTATATATATTGTACGAGTCACTTTTTACGTCATTTGATGAGTAATAAATATATTTGGAATCACTTGTAATAAAACTATATGATACTTGAACTTTTTCCTTACGATAAATCTCAATTATTTTACCACTTAATAAATCTAACTTATATAGTCCTGGATTTTCCTGCCCATTAAAATCTTTAGATATAATTAAAAAATTACCATCAGGAGATATATCTTTTAAACTAACAGAGTCCATACCACTTGTTAGCTGAACAGGAAACTTTTGCGGTCCATCAATTTTCCATACTTGGTTTATACCCGTTACTTTCCATGTAAAATAGAGGGTTTTCTTATTAGGCGATAAAATACCCATCCCAGGAGATGAAATATCTAACATCTTTCTTAACTTATTGGTCATTTCTGGATTTAACGATTCTGGTGCATATTTTTTTAAATTTTCAGTAGATACTGAATCCACACCATGCCCTTTGTATTGAGCATGCAGAGCAAATGGAAAAATAAAAATCATTAAAAATTTAGTCACTAAAATCTCCTTTAAGAAATATCTTTAAATATAAGTATAAGTAATTATTTAATCTTGTACGTCTTTACTTTTATGTGACACAGCACTGCATTTTCTCAATATAAATCTGCAGACATGAGTTTCTCACACAAAGAAAAACATCGCATAAGATTTGTTTATTTTT
>JBKBTW010000146.1:0-7134 GCA_046291245.1 Pseudobdellovibrio sp.
CGGTTGAGTTCCACCACCGCCGCCACCGCCGCAAGCAGAAAAAATTGCAGTTGCTGAAATAACCGCTAACGATTTTAATGCATTAACTTTCATAATGACTCCTTTAATAGTCTTGTTAAATTTCATGACACCAATTAATTAAAAAATCTATGCGCTTTTACATTATGCAAAATCTAGGACCAACTTTTGTGACACCAGATTTATGCTCAACTCATAAGCCTGTACTTTTTGCAGCAATAAACAAATTTACGGTTTACACCCTTCGCGTATCCCGCGGAAACTAGGCTTACGCACCTTCGGCAGTGCGCCGAGGATTAATAACTTAAATTAAATCGCAAAATTTTATTTCCGCAGTAAAAATCCATTGCATAGCCAGAATCCACACCGTCTCCACCTAAATAAACAGGAGTATCAAGAGGCTTACAACCTTGTGGATTTTGAATTCTTAATCTTGCCGGCGTTACAATTTCAGAAATTTTTCCTTGAGAGTTTAACACAGGAACAATAACTCTTATTCCGCGATCTAACCCTTGCCCGGTCATTGTGTATAAAGCCGGATATTTTTCAGAACTTCTTTTTCGATTCACAGTGATTGGATACTGTAAAACAACCGTAAGATCGTCACCCATGTAGGTGTATTTATTTAAACTTGTTTGCGCAAAACTACTTGTTCTAAAATCATGGTATTCAATCTCAGTATTGGTAATCACAAAAACACCTTGAGTCGTAGATCCCATATAGGCTGACCTCACCAGCAGTGCTGAGTCATAAACTGTATTCATTGATCCAATAACACGATCATAAATTTTTCCTTGATTGTAATCGATCATAGTTACACGTTGTTTTTGATGAGCATCTAGCCCAAACCAATATGTCCCTCTGAACTCATCAGAAGAAGATCTTAAATTTAAATTTTTATCTGTCCGCGTATCTAAAAGATTTCTATAATTTTTAGCCACACTCATATTTTGAAGCCGCTTCTCATCCACAACTTTCAAATCCTTGATATAACCTAAAGAAAAGTTATAGATGTATGAAGGCTTAACCTCTGTTCCTGTATTACGAGCAACTAGAACAGGTAAAACTCCTGTTTTAACCTGATTAACTGTAGGCTGTATAACTTCAACAATACGTGAACCAACCGGCGCGTCGACGTTAGACAACTTAAAATTTTCATCTAAAAAGTAAAGACGAATATCAGATGCTCCGTAATCAGGTTTAGATTCATCCTCGGTCTGCCAAAGCTGAGTAATATCCCACGACTTGGTTACGACTCCTTGCCCTTGCCCGACCCAAGCAGGTCTTAGACTTTTTCCTACTTTTAACCAGTAAAACTGAACCGGAACTAACGACCTTTCATCATAAAAGGAAGCTTGCTTTTTTAAATTCATATTTTGATCAAAGATATAAAAATATATCCTATGATCTCCGTTCCCCATATGACGCTCTTGAAGAGTCTTAAACTCACGCAAGATAAAGACGTACTCAGATAATCCATCCCCATCAATATCCATTCGCACACGTTGAGCTGGAACAGTTAAGTCTATGTTACCATTAAAAGTAACACTTTGTTTTTGACCAAGAACATATTGACCTTGCTCAAAACGGACCAGTTGAATATCAAATGCATTTTGCCCTTGACGAATAGCAAAATAATCACGCTCATGTTGTTTTGAATCATAAACTTCATCCACTAAGTATAAACTCATTCCCTCTTCTAATTTGCCAGATATCGTTATAGACTTTAAATCTTGTCCCAACATATCTTGAGTAGCTTTAAACAAAACATCTGCCCGAGCTTCAAACGTAAGCGAAGGCTGACCATTTAAATAAGGCGTTATTTTAAAGCTTAATTCACTTGGAATTCTTGAAAGTGAGGCATCTTGAGTATCTACAATAGCTAATTGAATTTCAACTGTACGCTCTTGTCCAGAACTCCATACTGCTGATTTATTTAAATCTAAAATAGAATAACCAGATATTTGTGGATAAATATGAGAATTAATTTTATTTTCAATTTTAAGTGCAACTTGATTCGCTGGAATACCTTTCCAATAATTTTTTAGATTAAATCTAAATTTTAAATTTTTAGATTTTCTATCCCAATTAATTATACTGACCTCTTTGTCTGCTTTTAAAATAAGTGGTTGAGCTTGCACGTTAAAAGCCTTTGCTTGATTGATCAAGCCAGACAAAACATATTTACGATAGTTACTCACAACTTTAACTGCTCTTGTTTTACCATTCTTAGGACCTATAAGCACCGGCAACTCAGATTGCAGTGCACTTGCTCCTAAAATTAAACGCGCATAAATTTCATTTGCAGGAATGCCACGCGATAAAAGATCCGCGACAACACCTGCCACTAAAGGAGATGCTTGCGATGTTCCGGATAATATATCAATACCACTGTACCCTGGAATACGAATAGAACGGCGATTCATCGGAATAACCGAAGCAATAGATGCTCCTGGGGCCGCGATATCTACACCATAACCATAATTAGAAAAATGTGCGATCGATCCATCTGGTCTTGTTGCTGCCACACAAATAACACCTTTATACTGACAAGGTCTTAATAAAGCTTGTGTAGAATCATTCCCAGCTGCAGCCACTATAATAATCCCTTTTTGTTGAGCAGCTGCGATCGCCACTCTCATCAACTCAGAGTCATTTGTTTGGGGCCACCCTAAAGAAATATTAATCACATCAGCACCAGCATGAACAGCATAGATAATACCACGAGCGACATGCTCAGCTGTTTGAGTAGCTCCATTACGAACTCCACCACGCGAATTTTCGCTAGGTGATAAATCCAAACTCATTGGTTTTACAGGCTCGTTAGGTCCATCACTGTCTACTTGCACAGGAATAATTTCAATATTATCAGAAACAGCAGCTATTAAGCCCGCCACATGTGTTCCATGCCCTACAGTATCTTCAAAATCTGGAGTCCCTAGAATATTATCTGGTGTTTTGTCTGTTGATAATGTACTCCACCCAGCACAATCTGCCGGATAGCCATTGCTATCTGCATCAGTTCCGTTTTTTCCTAAAGCTAGATACTGATCAATACAAGCTTTGCCATCCGCAGAATTTTCTGTTAAACACGCTTTATATTTACTAAGTATCTCACACTCTTTTTGATTGTAAGCTATTCTGTTTCTAAGATACGGATGAGATATATCCACACCAGTATCAACAACAGCCACTTTGATTTTTTTACCGTTTATGGGACTTAAAACCCTAGGAAGTACTCTCATATCAGCACCAACACGTCCCTGCATTTGGTAAGACTGCAAGGGGTTTAAATCAAAAACCTGTGCTTTACCCGTATTTTTCAAAGCCCATAAATCTTGATAAAAACGGCCGTAATCGTTCGCTGAATAGGCCATTGTATTTTGAGCAAACAAGGATGCTGCTGTTAAAGACAAGCAAATACCAAGATTAATTTTTTTGAAATAATTAAATTTTATCATTGGAAGCTCCCTTGTGTTCTATCTAATTCAATAGGTACAATTTTTGATTTTTCTGCGAATACACTTATCAACCCGTTCGAGTACGGGTGTTTCTTAGCTGGCTCCCCGATCACATTACTCACATAAAATCCTTGATCCGCGTCCTCGTCACCTGATCTAAAACCTGTGACTTCAATAAAATATAAATAATTTGCTTCCCCTAAAGCTGTCAGTAAAACTGGGAGTGGAATATTTTCCTCTAACTCATAAATGATTTCAGCCATGAGCTTGTTTTGCACTCTCAAATCGCTTTTAGCAAATTTGCGTGCTAATGCGATAATATTACTTGTCCATGTTTCTAAGCATTCGTACTGAGTTCCTTTCATCCAAACATTCGTACCAACATGTTGCATACTTTTTCCATTGTACTCATCACTGGCATTGGCTTTACATTGCTGCATGTAGATTTGACGCCCCTTACTCTCATCACCACCACCTATGATAGATAAAATATTATTAAAAATAACTTTATCTTGGGGATTTGCTTTATTGTTTTTGCCTACTTCACTCAGTTTTTGAAATAGTCTTGATAAATATTTCGCCTTGTCCACTTGCGTATCATTTAACTCTGGCAAAATAACAAGAGATTTTATTTTATCTAAAGCCGTCGGTAAGAGAGATAAATTCTCCGTGATTCTGAAAAAATCGACTTTGCGAGTTTGATTGAACACCTGAGGAGGAATAATCTCTTTATTTTCAAATTTTGTGCCTTTAAAGCGATCAACAATTTGGCTTATGATTTTATCTAAATCTTTTTTCTTCAAAGACCAACCACCCCACACATTTTGAATCACCGATACAGAGGGCAACGCACCTTCACGATCCTTCGTAAGCTCCGTGTCAGTTCGAATGATGTGCCATTGAGCGCGGCCGTATGGCATTTGTGATGGATTTTGAGTGTCCTGAGAAAAAACTGGAGAGTAATCCTTAAGTTTTTCTTTCAGTCCCCAATCTAAAATATTTAAGCCAAAACCTAAATAATCACGCCCAGTCATTTTACCTTTTTTATAGGTTACAACTTCAATAGGCTTGTTGTTAACTTGGCCAGACTCCACATTTGTTAACTCTGGTTTATAAATTCTAAGCAAATGCTCTTCTTCTAACTTAGATGATCTGTACCATAAAAGTTTTGTTTTAATTTCTTTTGTTTTAAGTCCATGATCAATCGAAAACTGCTGTTTCTTGAAGTTTGAGTAAAGCTGGTCAGCACTTGATTGGAGAATCAAGGCTCTTAAAGCACCAGCAAGTTTATTAGAAAAATTCTTACTTCTATCATATTCTTTTTGAGCCTCTGATTCTGGGTCTAAAATAACCTCTACATTTTCTACCTTTTTAATGAGATCTCTATTGAAATTTAAAATAAAAGCATCTGTATGTAAGTCCGTTAATGTGGTTTCATGTTTAATTTTGAGTAAGTTAATATAGTAATTAAAATCAAATGACACATCAAAAACTTTGCCATTTTGATTACGCAAAAAAACCTGCAATCCTTCCGCTGTGCGTGTGAACTGAGTTTGCCGTAAAATAATTCTGTTGCCTCCAGCACTCAAACCAATCGTAGGAATCGTACTCGCCGTGAAACTAATCAAGTTATCTAATCCTGTTTCATAACCAAAACGCCCAGCCACTCCGATTGATTCCGTAATAGTAAAAACTTCCCCCACTTGTAAATTAGCCACAAATTGAGCTACGTTTCCATCTTTCAAAGGAGAACCTAATTTATCTAATTTAGATGGAACGTACACCTCTTTCCATGGAATATCTTGCACTTCCTTCATAGAAAGAATAGGTCGTACATGCGTAAAATCCCTCGCATAACCTACGTTCGCACCCATGTTGTTCGTTATTCCATTAAAATCTTCGATGACCTTAAAAACTCCAATACCCGCATTAATACTCACATTATCGATAAGCTGAACAGGCGCCTGACTTCCGTAAAAAGTCCCCGTTGTCACAAAACGTGATGCATTAAATCCTAAACCATATTGGCGTCCCGTTGCAGAGCCCACAGGAGAAATTCCACGAGAAGAAAGTCTAAATCCTTTTGTTTCAGTAGATGTAACTTGTGTTTTATAAACTTTTTTATTGAGTTCATTAACTGCTGTTCCTAATAAAGAGGATTGAGCCTTTATCGTCATATAACGAAGAAAATCTCCAGATTCAAAGGGCGACTTACGTTCACCGTGCGAAAACCGCTGAGGATAGCCAGGTACATACTCAGTCGTAACTCGGCCTGCATCTACATAGCCATCTGATGATCTGTAATTTAAGCTCGGTATAGACAGTTTAAATAATGCTTTAAAATCTTGTTCACTAAAAAATGTATTTACCAAGTTACGTGTTCTGTATAAAAGCTTAGCTTTAATTAACTGACTAAACGATTTAGGGTATTGAGCGGCTTCTACAATTTCATCCCAATCACTGTCTGTGAGTTCAGCTAAACGTCTCAAAATCCATCTTACATCATCGTAATTGGTTTCTTGAAAGTACTGAGGAAATCCAAAATTAATGAAAGCCCAACCATCTCTAATCATTACGGCTTGAGTTGAAAAGCGATTAACACTTTCTTGAACATCAGCTACCACAAAAGGTACAAGTAAAGATCTAAATTGTCTGGATTGAGAAAAGTAAGGAATCGTTTCATATCTTGCTGGTGTTAAGCCATCAAACAAACTAGGAACATCAGCATCCATTTTTTCTAAATAAATTCCATGAATATAGAGTGCATTTTCGCCAGCCTCTGATAAAAATTCTCTCTTATTCTCAGTTGTTTTGAATGGCGAAATAGATAAACAATCTATAGCTTCTTCACTTGGCCCCTCTTCACAAAAAGCGCTCGTGATAAATTTTTGCTTTTCTTCTTTACTTTTAAAAGTCACTTTAAGCTTGGGAAAATATTTTGGAGAATTTTGATAATACCCAAGCTTTCTTAACAAGGCCGCTCGAAGTAGACTTGCATGCACTTGCAGACCCATAGTTAAAATATAACGTTCATTTTGAGATTTTGATGATCTGACATTTATAGAATAAAAACCTAACTCTCTATTAGCACCTAAATCAGAATCATAGATGACACCCTCTTGAACGTTCGGCATTTGCGAGTGCACTGATTGATCAACTGCTGAGTACTTTTTATTTTGCCAGTATTTGTCTTCAGTTGGCTGAAGTTTAGACAGATCTTGACCTTGTTTATAAAGAGCAGCTAGCTGCGCATAACTCAACTGCTTCCCATCTTGAGACACAAGGTTTCCAGCCTGTTTGTTAAATGTTTTCAGTGGGATACGTACAATACCTTCTTGTGCATAAGAGAATATCGTCACAAAAATAAGACTCAAAAAGAATTTGATATTAAAATTCATATCCACCTCTTACTTATATATAAAGCTAAAGGTGTACCAATTAATTTTTAGTTTATATTTCAAAACGAGGCGGATAGGGCCCTCAATCCTTACAACCTAAATTGATACTGATTTTTAAATTTAAAGTTAGATGAGCTAGGCTCTCTAACTTTGAGTAGGGGGCCGCAAAAAGTGTTACATTAAGAAAGTGTCAAAAGATTGTCCATCTTGGAATCTTCTGGTTTGATTTTTTAACTACAAAAACTTCAACCCTGAGG
>JBKBTW010000147.1:0-7087 GCA_046291245.1 Pseudobdellovibrio sp.
AAGGATTAAATGTTTTCAACTCAAGACTAGTCTTAGCTGATAAAAAATCAGCTACTGATAGTGACTTTGAAAGAATTGAATCTGTTGTAGGGCATGAGTATTTTCACAATTGGACTGGAAATCGCGTGACATGCCGCAATTGGTTTGAGTTGTCTCTCAAAGAAGGATTAACCGTCTTCAGGGATCAAGAGTTTTCATCTGATATGAACTCTAGATCTGTGCAAAGAATTAAAGATGTCGACGCGCTTCGCAGTCGTCAGTTTAGCGAAGATGCCGGACCTAATGCGCATCCAGTACGTCCTGAGTCATGCCTCGCAGTTGATAACTTTTATACGTCAACTATTTATGAAAAAGGCGCTGAAATCATTCGAATGATGCAAACTATTGTGGGACTTGATGGATTTCGTAAAGGTATGGATGAATACTTCAAACGCCATGATGGTCAAGCCGTAACAATTTTAGATTTTGCAAATGCAATTGCGGCTCCAAATAATGCTGACTTTTCTCAGTTTAAACTCTGGTACTCTCAGGCCGGGACTCCTGTTGTTACAGTGAATGAGCACTATGATGCCAACACTGCTACCTATACCCTAACACTTGAGCAAAACTGTGAGTTAACTTTAAGCGAAAAGGAACAAAACAAAGAGAAACTTCCGTTTCATATTCCATTAAAAATGGGTTTGATTCTCCCTAATGGTTCTGAACTTAAAGAACATAATCAAGTTTTACATTTAAAAGAAAAATCACAAACATGGGTTTTTAAATCTATCAATGAAAAACCCATTTTATCTTTGAATCGCGACTTCTCTGCTCCTGTAAAACTAAAATGGGATAGACCTAATGCTGATCTACTGCACTTAATCAAGTATGATACTGATGCATTTAATAAGAGAGAGTCATGTAGTAAAATGTTGTTTGACGAAACTCAAAAGCTGATAAAAATGTATAATAACAAACAAGACCTACGCGTGAATGATGAGATAATAAATGCGTTAGGTGTAGTTATAAAAGATGATAAAATTGACCCTCAATTTAAATCCTTACTTCTAAGTTTACCAACTGACAGCCAATTAGCTCAAGAGGAAGATATTTTAGATCCAGTTGCATTTCACAAAGCAAAAATGGCTATCGTTAAAACGTTTGCTAAAACATTTGAAAATGAATTGTTTCATCTTTTCAAAGTGCAGCAAAATAATAACTCCATCGGAGGACGCGCTCTTAAAAATACCGTTCTAGAATTTTTGATCAACACTGAAAACCCTCAATACATAGAATTAACAGAGCAACAGTACAAAAATTCTGACAACATGACAGATAAAATAGCTGCTTTATACTACCTTTGCCAAAGTGATAAATCTAAAGCAGATCTTGCATTAGCAGATTTTCAAAAAGAGTGGCATACAGACAGTGTTGTTTTTAACAAATGGCTAAATGTTCAAGCTACTGCAACGCAAAACACTTTTGAAAGAGTTTTAAAAGCTGTACAAACAGTTGGTTACGATAAAAATAATCCAAACAACATTTACAGTCTGCACGTCGCTTTTGGTAACAATTATTTAGCTTTTCATACAGATAAACAACCCACTTATAAATGGATTGCTGATGAACTCTTAAGAATTGATAGAGTAAATCCTCAAGTTGGAGCTCGTATGGCTTCTGTTTTTAGTGTAACAAAAAAACTACCTGAGAACTTAAAATCTTTGGCTCAGACTGAAATTAAACGATTACTCAATGAACCTTCACTTTCTAAAAATGCTCGTGAACTCTTAGAGAAATGTGTTTAATCTAGCAATTTGAATTTACAGATTACCATAAAGACCTTAACCAAAATAAAAAAGCCAGACATTAAAATCTGGCTTTTTTATTTTTAATCACTAAAATTTATTTTTGAAATAATAAAGATTTTAAATCTTCGATCTGCATTGACTTAAAAACTCAGAACGAGTTTCTGCACTGTTTTTAAATTCTCCACGCAAATCACAAGTCGCTGTAGAACTACTCATGTCTTCTACACCTCTTGCAATGACACAGTAATGTTTTGCATTAATATGCACAGCCACATCTTTAGTATCTAATACATACTCCAAACAATCTGCAATCTGTTTGGTTAAACGCTCTTGTACTTGCGGACGTCGAGCAAAAAACTCAACCACACGATTTATTTTTGAAAGTCCTATCACTTTTTTGTTAGGAATATAAGCCACAGTTGCAAACCCATCTATAGGCTGAAAATGATGTTCGCAAAAAGACATAACCTGTATATTCTGCACACAAACCATTTGATCATACTGCATTTTATTTTCGATAACTGTGATCTTCGGAAAGTTCTCTTGATTTAACCCCCCAAAAATCTCTTTTACATACATTTTAGCAATACGTTTCGGAGTATCAGCTAAACTATCATCTGTTAAATCTAACCCTAAAACTTTCATAATTTCAGAAAAGTGTTGCTGAATTTTTTCTACCTTTTCAACATCACTTAACTCAGACTTAACTGTAGGCGATGCCATTACGTTTGATAAGATTTCACTACTTCTTTGTGTTTTAGAATCACTCATTTACACACCTTATTGATTGCTTTGTAGAGACTGTTTTCTACATATCTAACCTAAAAAATTCAACCTCTTTAGAGGCCAAACGCAACAAAGACTCAATAGATGATATATTTGCTTTGTTTTTTAGCAATTTCTGTGAGTTCATATTACTTTCGTACTCACTTGCCGTAACAAAAGATTCTGTCAAGACTCGCAAATGCTCCTTAGGAAAAAATTGAGACCAATCAACTGATGTTGTTTTAAGTAAACTTTCACGCGTATCCGATGAAACAGATCCCCAGTCTTTGCAATTATCTCCACTCAAGACCACTGTTGAGTCCGAAATTTTTTGAACATAACTCTCTAAATTAGACATAGAACGTAAAGGATAATCTTGAGTCATCCGAAAAGTCAGATAAACTAAGTGATCCTTTTGCATAGCTCTAACTTGGAATTTCAATACATCTTGGTCTTTCATAAAAAAAGACTCGATGGATTGGGCTAATAATCTATTCGATATTTTATACGTCGTATTTATTTTAGCTAATGGCAATACAACTCTTATCGTCGCATAACTCTCTACTTTACGAAGTTCAGTGAGTAAAGGGCTAACATCTTGTATTTCGTTTAAGCCTTGGATTTCAAGAAGAGCTTTCTGAGGAAGCGCTAAGATGAGTTTTTTAGCAAAAAAAACTCTTTCTTTATCTGGTCCTTGAAAAGTGAGTTGATAACGAGATCCAAATTTTTTTACGGATGACAATCTATAGTTCATACGGATTTGTTGTTCTGGCACCAATCCCTTAACTACATCCGATAATTCATCGGTCAATGAACTGACTCCTTTGGTCAAAGTCCATTCAGCATTCGGTAAAGGCCTTTTAGAGAGCTGCAATTCAGACACTAACTTATTTAAAAACTCATCCTTAGAATTAAATGTAATCGCTCCCCAATCCATATTATCTACTGTTTGAATTTTTCCGCCTAAACGTGAACTAGCTTCAAACAACTTAAATGGAACTCTGTTTTTTTTGAGCTCATAGGCTATATATAAACCAACAATACCGCCGCCAATGATGACAACTTCTTTATCTAGGTCAAATTGATCATCAATTAAATAATCATCTAATGTCGAACAGCCTGTTACAGCTCCTCCGTACATAGACCCTAAACATGCTGCACCAACAAGCTGAACACTCTTAATAAAAAAATCTCTGCGTTTTAATCTGAAAGAACTGCCATTAGACATAAAACAATGCTAACTTGATTTCATGTTCAGCACAAATAATCTTGAACAATTAATGCAAACTGCAATGATTTCTTTAGAAGAAAATAACTGGGTCGAGCTCCCAATATCCGAACTTTTTTGGTCTAGTCTTTTGCAGCGTTTTAATGAAATAGAAAATACACATCTTCTTAAGCAGGCCTCAGTAACTCAATCCCATCCAGAAGCAACGCCTATCCGAAACGATTATACTTATTGGCTAAATGAAGAAACACAAAATGATATAGAAAAAATGTTTTTCATACACATCAAGGCTTTACTCGAAGTTTTAAAAAATTACTTCAGGATATCTTTAACAAATTTTGAAGTGCACTTTGCTAAATACCCGCCTCAGCATTATTACAAAAAACATATTGATCAGACCTTAATAAACAATAGAAGATTTTTTTCGTTTGTCATATACCTCAACCCTCAATGGGATGAAGCTTTTGGAGGACAACTTGTTGCCTATGATAAAAAAAATCAAGATGATATTTTATTCAACATTTTACCTGCAGCTGGAAAAATGATTCTTTTCAAGAGTGATATTCCACATGAGGTTTTACCCTCGACACAAGTCAGAAGATCATTAACCGGATGGATTCGCACATGAAAAAAATAAACTCAATTCACGATATAATTAAATTTCTTCTTTTTGATCGACTTATTGTGCGTGTTGGAATTATGACGCTTGCCTTTCTAGCAACCTTAGCAGGAGTCGCTTTACCTTATTTTCAAAAAGATTTTTCACAAACACTTGCTCTATCTTCCCTTCTAATCTGTACAGGGTTAGCTTTTTTATCATTTATTTTACTCCAATTGACTAACTACTACGGTCAAAAAGAAGCTTTATTAAGTCAAAAAGCTCTCTCTGATCAGCTTTACCAACACATATTGAGACTTAAGCCATTTACAACAAACAATAAGTCAGTTGGTGAGATGGTTGCCCTTTACACCACAGATACACCGAGCAGCACTATGTGGCTTGAGCAAACTGTTCCTTACGCCTTAACAACGGCTTTTCCGTTGATCATTACGCCCGTTTTTTTAAACATGATTTACGATATCCCCTACTCGCTTATTATCTCAATTATTGCGGTGATCATAGGAGTAAACGTATTATTGGCCAGAAGGCAGTCTTTCTTTTTCTCTAACTTCAAAAAGCTTGCAGGCGACAGAATGGGCTTAGTCAATGAGTGGATTCAAAACATAAAAGGCTTGAAGTCACTCAACTGGATAGAAGGTTTTGAAAACAAAATCATAAAAAAACGTATTGAAGAAACAAATAACCGTGTGGCCATGGTGACCAACGGTCAAATCATGAATTCAATTTCATCTAGTATTACATTTTGGCTTAACCTAGCTGTTTTGTTCTTTATATCTTATTTTCATTCTGAACTTATCGGCAAAGTTGATCTTATCGCCATCATGTGGATTATGGGAATTTTTTTAGCCAAGCCTTTACGACAGCTCCCTTGGTTTTTTACGATGATGTTTGATGCTTGGACCTCTGTTAAAAGATTAGGAGATTTTTTTAGTCTCACAAATAGAGAATTTTTTATCAAAAACACAACAGCACACCTCGCGCCTTCAGAATCTTGCGTTGTTGAGAATCTCACTCTCTCCATCGATAATACTCACATTTTAGATCATGTGAGTTTTACGCTTCATAAAAATGAAATTACAGCGCTTATAGGTCCAGTCGGAGCGGGAAAATCTATTTTAATAAAATCCCTCATGAAAGAAACTCCATTTGTAGCAAATAAATTAATCACAGAACCCTACTGCTATCTTCCTCAAGAGCCTTTTATTTTGAGTGCTACACTTAAAGAGAACATTATATTTGACTACAACACTGCGCAGTTTTCAGATAATCAAGCGATGAAGAGTTTACATCAAGCTCAATTTGACTTAACTCAGGATAGGATTAGCGATGGCCTAAATACAGTCATTGGAGAAAGAGGGCTTAATATCTCTGGAGGCCAAAAGCAAAGGCTTAATTTATCTCGCCTTTTTTACAACCCTCAACCACTTTTTTTACTTGATGATCCCTTTAGCGCAGTAGATGTCGGTACAGAGAAAAAATTGATAAATGTCATTTTAGATTTGAAAAAACAAAACCATACTTTTTTAGTTGTAACACAAAGATATGAATTTCTTAATTATTGTGATCGCATCATCTACTTAGAAGATGGCAAAATAGAATTTGACGGTCAGTATGAAAAATTTAAAGTTATTGAAAAATATAAAAAATTTATCGAGGGAGATGTAGGCGCTGGGAAGATCCAAAGTAAAAGTGAGGTTTTAGTATGAGCCCAAAGGCATCTCAAAAAAAAGCCTTTTCAAAATCTATTTTTGATACCTTACTTCAAGCTTACAGGCCCTTTATTGTTCGTATTTTAGTCTCTCTTATTTTAGGGTTTACTGGGCGGGTTTTATTTTTATCCAATGCTCAAATCATTGCTAAATTTTATGATAATCATGAGATCAATGTCGAAAACTTACAGCATCTAACACATAACCTTTTAATTATTCTCCTTGTTGCATTCGTTTTTACACTTGTTTACAGAACATTTTTTTCTAGACTATCTGCTTTAGCTATTTCGCGCATTTATGACGAAACCACCTACAGAGTCTCAAGGTACCCTTTGTCTTATTTTGACAACACGCCCGTTGGCAAAATTACAACTCGATTTTCGAGTGACTATGGAAATGTCTTTAGATTATTTGGCGGTCCATTGGCTGAGTTCTTATCGATCATTTTTGATTTAATCGCTATTTGTTTGCTTATTGCTCTTACCCATCCATATTTTGTTATTAATATTTTAATTGCAGCCTTATTCTTCTATCTTATTTTAAAACGCAATCAAATAAGATTAAGAACTCACCGCCGTGAAGTGTCCATACTTAGGGCCCCTTCTGTAGCGCATTTTTCAGAAACCGTTCAAGGGAGCCTTTCCATCAGACAAAATAACAAAGCTATGCCCTTTATTAATCGGTTTTTAAATTTAGATGACTTATTTATTAAAAGTAAATTTAACATCATCAAAAGTGTTATGCGCTTCTCGACCGAATTAAATATTATTTCTACAATGCTTTTTTTAGCAAATGGCTTACTTGGCCTTTACCTCATTGAAAAAAATATTTTAGGATCTGGTCAAGTTGCGGTGATTCTCGCTTTTACTATTCTAGCCACGAACACCTTGCAAATGTTTTCGAGTGGTATTCGCAGTTTGAAGAAGCTTTAGTAGGCGTAGAAAGAATGGATGAGTTCATTCGCAATCCTATTGAA
>JBKBTW010000148.1:0-7042 GCA_046291245.1 Pseudobdellovibrio sp.
CAACGAGTTCTTGAGCTTGCTCAGTGTTTCCAGGGTACAGCTGTAAAACTTCTTGGCTTATTTGCCTTAAACTACTGAGTAACGCAGTCTCCGTGGGATGATCTATATCAAAAATATCATCATGTCTTTCAGTGTAAGCTGCGAAAAAATCATTTTCTGGTTTAAATGAAGTCACCTTCATACGGTAGTAGCCACGTACGATAATATAGTAACCTTGTTCAGGTGTGCCTTTAATAGATTCTATTTTGCATAAAGTCCCGAAATCATAGAGGTCATCAATATTTTCTACAGGTTGTTCAGGATGTCTTTGGGCTAAAGTTAAAATCCAATTGTTTTTAAGCTTAGCTTCTTCAACAGCCTTTAAACTCTTTTCTCGACCTACGCGTAAAGCTTGTGTAACACCTGGATAAAGTACAGTATTTTTAAGTGGTAAAACTGGAATTGCTCCTGCTGGGACTGCCATGACAAATCTCCTTTTTTAAAATAAATTAAAAAGTATGAGTCAACTTACGATTTTATTGATAGGAGAGTAATAAAAATACAATCTGAAAAAGTATACAGTACAAAGTGTATTTCAAATAAATATATCTCAATATTTAAGTCTTATCTTTTCGTAAGAGGACTCCATGATTAACAATGAGTTCAAAAAATAAAACGTCAAGTGAAGCCTTCTCAAATTAATACGTAAGACGATAAATACAAAAATTTGTTTTTATCGGATGATCAAGATGGAGTTTTTAGTTAAAACTTGCTACACTTAATTTCATGAACACTATATTTGTTTTAATCATCATAATTATGACACATCTATCTGCTCAGGCTGCTAACTGTAATTTAGTTGGAGGTCGAGATAACGCGTTATGTAGATCTATAGTTCAGTCTAATTGTGCATTGGCGCAAGAAGGTGACTTTATGAAATGTGTAGCTGTAAAAGATAAATCTTGCGGTCAAGCAGGAAAAGATTTTTTTTTAACATGTAGAGCTATAGTGACCAAGCAATGTCATCTTGTGGGTGGTAGTGCGTTTAATCTGTGTAAAGCCGTTATTCAATAACATTAAGAAAACTCAATAGTTTTAAACAGGTTAAGATTCTTGAAGCTTCTATGTCTATTGTCTTTTTATTATCCTTAAGTCTCTAGGTCATAGTAAATTTTATCTAAAAGTAACAAAATACGTCTTGTGGTAATGATTCTCAATTTAAACCTATTCTGAGCGTTATAAGGTATAATATGTTAGATTAGACCCCCTTGAGTTGGTTTTCATTTTGCAACTTTATTTGAAGTGATTAAAGTGTATTTCAACCATAGGGGGACGTAAGTGGCACAAATGGTAAAAAGACTAAATATTAATTTAAAAAGGGTCATTCATTTTTATACAGCAGTTATTATGCTCATGTTTGCATTCTCAAGCTGTGCAAAATATGCTGCTCAAGGTATACTGCCAGATGATCCAGATAATGAACCTTTAGCCATCGCGGAGAAAAACAGATCAAATCATGAATCGTTATTTGAAGATGATGGTAATAAGAGTCTTGTTTCAGAAAATGATAAAGAAAATATTTTACCAAAAAAAACTGAAGCGAATAACGATGCTAAAGCTAATTTAGAATACACTTCTGTCGAAGAGGAAAATACTGAAAAAGATGAAGATAATTTAGCGCATCTCGATGATGAAAAAGAAGATGAACCTCAAGAAAAAACAATGCTTGGTAAGTTGATAGACTTTATCACGCCTAAAAAAGATGATACAAAACAGAAAGCTGAAACTAAAACCAAAGATAACGTTAGTCCCAAAATTGAAACAAAAACTTTAAATGTTCCAGCTATTGATAACGAAAAAATAACAGTAGTTGATAAAGCTTCAGATTATGTCAACCAAGTGGTTCGTTTAGGATATCCTTTCAAGGAGCCTAAATACACTGTCGCACAACAAAAAACTGTACAGGAACTTTATAAGAATATTGATAAAGATAAAATCATTCGTCCTGAACTCTTAAAAAGAGCTTTACTTGCGTACTATCATAATCAAAAGCTTATTAAAAATAATAAATATCTTACGATTATTGATATGAAAATTCGTTCTAACAAAAAGAGAATGTTCATTATTAATATGAGTAATGGTCAAGTGATGTCTTATCACGTTTCACATGGCAAGGGATCTGATCGTAACCATGATGGCTATGCAGATCAGTTTAGTAATAAAACAGGTTCAAATGCGACGTCATTAGGTTTTTATTTAGTGAGTGAAACTTATAAAGGTAAACATGGATTATCTGTGAAAATGGATGGTTTATCGCACACTAATTCAAAGGCACGACCACGCGCTATCGTCATTCATGGGGCTAATTACGTACAAGATCGAAATGTGATTCAGGGACGCAGTTGGGGGTGTCCAGCAGTTTCGCAAAAATATGCCAAACAAATTATTAATCAATTAAAAGGTAAGAGCTTGTTATTTATTGCTAATTAGCAATCTGTAAAGTTGATGCAATTGTGCATTGTAGATAAGTTTCTAATTTTAGTGACAAATTTTAAGGTATAAGGGTTAATTCATTCTCATGGAAAGATTAGCCCTTTTTTTATTATCTTTATTTTTTGTGATCAATGTATTTGCTGCGGAAAACTTTGATATTTCTTGGGATCAGCTAGGAAAAAAAGCAGCTCTAGAGGGCGAACGTACAGATAGTTATTGGGGTGTTTTTAAAACACTCAAGCGTCAAAAGAATCTTGATATGCAAAATACATATCAAGTCAATTACTTCAGTGCGGTGGGTGGTGATAATGAAGACGGCTCTTTTAGTGTAGGACGTTATGAGTCAGTTAATGAGGTATGGAGAATGAACTCTCAAGGCAACTGGGGAGTTAAACAATGGTTATTTAAAATAGATCTTCAAAGCAAGGTGAGATGGTATGCTCATAAGTATTTGCTTATTCGTCCAGATGGATTAGTTTTAAAAGATAAGTATTTAAGTGTAACGGATGACGAGCCTAATAATAAGTGGAATGTTATTTTACAGGATTGGTATAAAACACTCCATTAATTAGCGGCTAATAAGTTTATATACTTCAGTATTAAACAGTTAATTTATATGATTAATCATTCTTTATAATTTTCTCGAAAGCAGCCTTGAAGTCTGCGTGTTCAATAAAGTAATCATGTGGTGCGTGGATGTAATCGATAAGAATATCTCCTTTTACAGTTGATCTCCAGCCCATATATTTGTCTTTGTAAATACCAAACAAAGTTCTTTTTCCTCTTAACAAATGAATATCCCCTTTATACTCTTTAGGACGGTATTTTAGTAAAGCATTGTAATTTTGGTGAGTAATTTGATTCACCAAAAGATGAGAGTACGGGTTATCGACCTTGTTTTTGAATAAAGGACGAACAATACTCTTCAGTTTATCAAGAGGAGTATCAAAGTCTAAAAGATTTATTTCTGGACCAAACGTATCAAAAAGTATCAATTTTTTTATCTGATGACCCTTCGCAATAAGCTGTTGTGCAACTTCAAAAGCGATCATACCACCCATAGACCCTCCGCATAAAGTAAATGGACCTTCAGGTTGAAAATTTAAAAGCTCGCTCACATAATCTCTGGCCATATCTTCAATACTACTTTTTACAGGAGTTATACCATCTAAAGCACGACTTTGAAAACCAACCAAGTATTGTTCTGTAGGTAGAGATGAAGATAAAACTGCATAATTAAGTACACTTCCACCTACGGCATGAAAGCAAAAGAGCGAATTTTTTTTAGTAAGACCATTTTTAATAATGACTAAAGATTCGTTTTCCGTAGAGGGGTTTATTTTTAGATCTGATACCTTTTTAGAAAATTCTGAAAAATCACTTGCTTCAATTAGTAGTTTAAGCGGAATTTTCAGATTGAGCTCTTCCTCAAGTTGAGTATTCATTTCTAAAGCAATAAGAGAATGCCCTCCCAATTCAAAAAAATTATCAGAATCATTAATATTCTCAATATTTAAGTATGATTTCCAAATTTTCCTAATTTTTTCGTTTAATGTATTTTCTTTAACACTGATGTATTTTGATTCGAGTTCATTTTTAAGCAAAAAATTTAATGCATTCTCATCTATTTTTTGACTAGCCGTTTTTGGAATTTCATCGAGAAATAGAAAGTGCTGGGGAATCATATAATACGGAAGGTATTGCGAAAGGTATTTTTTGATATCTTGTTCTTCAGAAAGCTTTCCGCTTTTAAGGCATACCGCCGCAGCTATTTTTGGTGAGTCCTCTTTGTTAATTATAAAAATGTGTGTATCAGTGAATAAATTTAGTTTTCTAAGACAGGATTCAATTTCAAAAAGTTCAAGTCTATAACCATTTATTTTAATTTGGCTATCATTACGTCCTAATATTTCTATTTCCCCAGATTCATTCCACTGAGCAAGGTCACCTGTAGAGTAAAAAACACCGCTCATCACATCTGTTGTGACAATTTTAAATTTTAATGCGGAAAGATCTGGTTTATTATGATAACCATTACTTAAACCTAGCCCACCAATAAATAATTCCCCGAGTGCATAGGGAGGTAAAACTTCATTGTTTTTTCCTAAAATAATGAATTGAGTATTATGAATAGGTTTACCTGCTGAAATATGTGAGTTCGGACTTATTTTTTGAAATGAAGACCAAATTGTGGTTTCAGTTGGTCCATACATGTTATAGATGTTTTTTGAAAAATCATGTAAGTAATCAATAACTTCTTGAGAAACTCTTTCACCGCCCGTAAGAATTTTTAAGTTACTGTTTTCAGGTTTCCATTGTTGGGACATAAGTAGTTTCCAAGTAGAAGGCGTTGCTTGTATCATATTAATCGAATATTTTTTTATAAGAGTATTTAAAAGATTGGGCTCCATGACATCGGTTTTATCTGCAATATGAAGAGAAGCACCTGATAAAATGGGTATCAGTATTTCTAAAATAGAAATATCAAAACAAATTGTCGTGTGTGCTAGAATTTTATCGTACTCATTTATAATCTTACAGTCTTGCATTGAACTTGCAAAATTTTGTAGACTTTTATGCGAAATTAAAACACCTTTTGGCGTACCAGTTGTACCAGAAGTATAAAGAATATAAGCAATACTGTTTTCATTGAGATCAGTTTTTCTAAGTGTTTTGTAATTTGAGGATTCATCTTTTTTAATATTTAGTAAATCATTTAAATATACAGTTTGAGTGTTTTTAGTTTTAGGACTCAGATGCAGACTTTTTTCTGTTATTAATATATCTAGTTTAGAGTCAGACAGGATATAGTTTAAACGCTCTGATGGAAATGTGTGATCTAAAGGAACATAGATGTAACCACATTTAAAAATAGCTAGTATAACGGAACTCAGATAACTACTGCGCTCTATACAAACGCCAACTTTGGTATCAGGACTGTTTATAGTAAGTTTAAGATTAAAAGCTATTTTGTCAGAGACGTCGTTTAATTCTGAGTAGCTCATGCTGTGAGATTTACAACTCACCGCTATTTTATTGGGGTTTTTATTCAGTTCAGATGTGAACATCTCTAAGACTGTTTTATTTTGTAGGATATTCGGTCCGTTTCCCCACTGTCTTAATTTTTCTCTTTGTTTTGGGGAAACTGAAAGCGATCGAATAGCTTTATCAGGATTAGACAGGCAAGACTCAATTATATGAAGATATAGATCAGAAAACTCATGAATAAAAGATTCAGAAAATACTTTATTCTTAAATTGAAAAGCTCCTTCGATATTGTTTTTTGAAAATTTAATCCATAAATCTAAATTTGTATGAGAAGACGCATTATTAAGATTTATTTGTGAATAGGGTAAATTATTGAAGACTCCTTGTCGGTCACTTACATCTTGAAATGAAAACAGTCCGGATAAAAAGTGGTTACGGCTGTCTTCATCAACGAGGCGTTGAATTTCAAAAAATGGTAACTCTTGGTGTTCGTAAGCATCTAAACATTGAGTTTGTATAAGTTTTAAATTTTCATTGAAGCTTAAATCAAGGTCTATATGACTTCTGATGGGTAGTGTGTTTACAAAATAACCTAAAGTATATTTTAACTCAGGAGTATTTCTATTTTGAACAGGCACGCCAACAGTAATGTCATTGTTTTGCGAATACTTCGCTAAAGTGATTTTAAAGCATGCCAGTAATACACAATAAACTGTGGTCGAGTATTTTTGTGCGTACTGATTAATAATAGAATGATAGTTTTTCCTATTAAAGTTTAAAGAAAAAGAAGACGAGACATCTGCATTATTATTTTTAGTAGGTAGATACGGAAGCTGTAACTTATTTGATGGATGACTGAGAATGGTTTTCCAGTACTTCTTATCGTTGGTCCCTTTATCGGATTTTAAATATCTTTGTTGTTTTAATACATAATTAGAGTAACTAGATAAATTTTTTTGATCTTCTAAAGTGTGGTCAAAATCTTGTGTTACATAATACTTATTAAGCTCTTCAAAGAATAAATCGAAACACCAACCATCCCATATAATATGATGAAAATTAAAGAAAAGGATTTTTTGCCCACAATGAGTTTCAAAAAATTTTACTTTCATTAAAGGCCATTTACTTAGATCAAAATTTTCTTTAGCGCTCTCTGCAAGTAAAGCTGACACTTCTTCTAGTGTGCCTTTGATTTTTTCAATTTCTAAAGAAGCAGGGGTATGCGTGTTTGAAACTTTGCGTACAATTTTTTTATTTTCACTTTTGAAGTAGGTGCGTAAGGCTTCATATTTATGAATTAAGATAGAGAGAGCAGACCCTAAACGGTTTAAATCTAAATCCCCAGTAATTTTAATAGCGGCAGGTAAATTATGCAAAGCACCTACATTTTGAGATTTTTCTAAGAAAAGAATCTGTTGTTGAGCAATAGATAAATCTTGAGATTCTTCATTAAAAGAAATACTTTGCCCTACTTGACGTGAATTTTCATTTTGTGGAAAAACATCTTTTGCATGTTTTTCTAAATAAATAATTTGTTGAAGCGGTGTTGGATTTAAAAAAGCGTCTTTTACCGTAAATGATG
>JBKBTW010000149.1:0-6972 GCA_046291245.1 Pseudobdellovibrio sp.
ATGCAATGTTAGGGGCTAATGCATATATTTTGTAAAAGCCATAAGGAAATACAGTAAAGCTTGAAACAGTGTTTCCATAGTCCTTGATATCACACGGAGGTGATGAAGTGACTGGCGGCGCTAAATACGAATACGTCCAGGTTATGAGTAGGCGTTACCATAATTCTGACCGAAAAACGAAATGTCTTATTTTGAGCGAACTTGTAATAAATTTGAAAATCCACAGGAAAAGTGCTGTTCGATTACTGGGTACAATTAAAAATAAAAAGCCAAAAGAAAATCGAGGTCGTCGCAGTATTTATAATGACTTTGTGATCCAGCATTTAAAATAGTTATGGATAGATATGGGTCAAATCTGTTCGCGTCGTATGAAAAAGGCATTGCCCCGTTGGATTAAAAATTACGAATGCCCAGAGAGTACAAAAATCTTGTTACTACAAATGGGTAAATCATCAATCGATGATTATTTAAAGCCATATCGAGCACAATACAGACGCCACTGGAACAGCGGAACCCAAGCCGGCAAGTATATTAAAATGATGATCCCGCTGAAGCCACTTTAATTTTGTTGCCATGCTTACCAGCATGGTACCTCTTACTGCCTTTCTTTCTAATTCTTGATAAAAAGCGATCCGCAATTAAGATGAGTTCTGGGTCGACACCTTTTCTTCGTTGTTTTAGATCTTTTCCAATCGTAGTACTTTTATAAGATCTCTGGTTAGATTCAACGAATGCAGTTCGTAAGTACCTATTTCCATGCTTTGTAATACCAAAGCGGTTGTGCTTGCCACCAGATGAATACTCTCTAATATCAAGCCCAATCCAAGACACTAACTTTCGTGGATGATCGAATCGTTTTATATTACCAATTTCGGTAATCATCATTAAGGCAAATAAGTTTTTTATGCCTTTGTAACAAATAAGAGAATCAACTTGTTTTTTATATTTATCAGTATCTGCAAGTTCATCAATGGCTTTATCGTACTCTTTAATTGAGTGTTCAAACCACTTTGCCTGCTGAAGTAAAATGCGAAGATTGTTCTTGAATCTTACTGATGGAGATGCATCTAACACCTTTTCAATCCACGAGAAGTGTGGTCCTGTCCAATGTGAAAATTTTCTGGATTCTAATCGATAGTGATATCCGTTTCTACGTAGGAGTGAATGAATATGAGTTCTGACTTCAGAAAGTTGGTGCTGTATGAATTGACGAGATCTAAGTAAATCGCGATCAGCCTCGGTTTCTTTATCTGGAACACTCACAAATGTTAAAATACCGGCTGATAAGAATTGTGCTAGTTTATTTGCATCAACACGATCTGTTTTTATTTGATTACCATGAACACGAGGGACGCTACTTGGTGCAACGACATAACATTCGTACCCAGCTGCCATTAAGTCCCTATGTAAAGTAAAACCGATGTATGTTGCCTCGTAACAAAGTTTAAATGTTGAATTATAGAATTGCGTTTTTAGTTGCTCTAACTTGTTTAAAATGCCTTTTAGATGCGGTTTTGTTTTAGATTCAACGACCTCACCTGTATCAGTTAGAAACGCTGATACGTGAATAGAATTATCATCGACATCAATGCCGATATAAATTATGTTTTTTGTCATAGACGGCTCCTTGTTTTTATAAGTTAAAGTGGTTCACTTTAAACTCACTTTTTACTTATATTGAGGTACTCATCAATTGATGATAGCCCTCGGTATTAAGAGGGCCGTCTATATCTTCTAGCCTTTATTATGAGCACATATGTTGATGGATTTGTCATTCCTGTTCCAAAAAATAAAGTAACCGCGTATAAAAAAATGGCCAAGATGGGATGCAAAACTTGGATGAAACATGGAGCACTGGCTTACTTTGAGTGCATAGCTGATGACATAAAATTCCCTTACGGAATTAGTTTTCCACAAATGTGTAAAACTAAAAAAATGAAACCTTAATATTTGCATTCATCGTATTTAAATCAAAAGCTCATCGTAAACAAGTTAATGCAAAAGTGCACAAAGAGTTCAGTCAGATGCCAGGAGGTGAAAACTTCTCAATGCCATTTGCCGCATCAAAAATGGCCTACGGCGGTTTTAAAACACTTATCCAAAATTAATTTTCAAATATTCAGTACCGTATTTTTCGAATACGGTACTGAATATTTAAAAATAAATTAACATTCATCATGTTATTATTTTAAATCACTGACCATTATATTAGATTCAATTATATTATTAATATCATTATTGATGATACTTGTAAGTGGGCTTTGTAAATAAAATGAATTATATTGAACTTTATTAAATTGAGCCAAATCATTATTATTGATGCTACTACCAAAATTATAACCTATATCATTATCACAATAGTTCCTGTTACCGTTTCTTGAAGCTAAAATAACAGCAGGCGCAATGCTACTTACATTTCTATAGTCAAAATAATTATACGAAATAACATTAAACTTAGGTTCTTGGTGTCTTATTGTTCCACCTTCTCCACAATTTCTATAAATATATATACCGCCATTTTTAAAGTTTCTAATAATGTTACCGTTAATAACGTTATTCGCAGATCCGTCTAAAGCGATAATTTCTCTTGATTTAGTCGATATATTAAAAGTATTTCGATATATAATATTATCTTTTGATTCAGCATCTAAATAAATGGCCACGCTATCAGATTGCCCTAAAAATTTATTATTTTTAATCACTACCTTATTTACACCTGGAGAGAGGTACAATGGGACTCTCGCTTGACCGTTTAAAGTGGAATCTTCTATAGATATAAAATGAGGAGCATTATTTTGCGCATTCAATGTATGGTTTATATTTCTAGATGATTTTTTTACTTCAATAGCTTCACCATTTGTACCTAATCCATATATGCGCATTGATCCATTTAAAACACAGTTTTTAATTATAATATTTTGTGGAACTGACCAGCTAACCGTAGAGGTAGAAGACACTAAGAGTGATTTGATCTCAATAAGATCTTTGCCTTTAGTCCACTGTGATTCTACTAAGGTTGACCCCGAACAATTGATAATTATATTAGATGCAGCTTCACCTTCTAAAATAAGTTTTTTACTAATTGTACTGCTGGCAGGAATGTTTAAATTGCAGTTTATTTTTACTGACTGTTTATTGAGTGTTGCGGGCTCTAGAACATCTTTAAGTGTAGCGTTAGAGCAATTTTTATCAGTGTCGATATTGATAGCTATATCTAATGATGTTGTATCCGAGGCGATTTCAGGAGAAGGGGTTGTAATAACTGGAGTTTCCACATGAGATTGACTCATACCAGACATTGGAGCCTTATTAGAGCAATTGTTAAAAATAAAAAGCAAACTGCTAATTCCAACAAGGCATACCAGTGTAAGAAGTTTCATACAGCCCCCTTAATTAATTATGTCTGTTTTTTATCTAAAGATAAAACTTAAGTATTTAATTCTCATTTTGATACTTTCATTGTGTATTTAAATACAGAGCAATTTGACAACAATGACTAACTAAGAAACTATTTAAAAATATGTATAAAGCATCAGTACCATTTTTATCTGGGTTTTTATCCGTTACTCATCAAAATAAAATATACGAACCAGAATAGTGACTGCCTAACCAGAGCAACATAAGAGTTCCTAATCAGGTTCACCTAGGAAACGAAGCCAGCCAGACCAGAACAGCCAGGAGCGGAAACTTTTTTTTCACGCTTTAAAATCCCTAGCCTTCTTATATTATAGGTTATAGGTAACTAGAGCAAAAAAAAACTCAATTGAATTGAACAACTTCTGAATTTAAAAAACTAATGCTTTAATAGTATACAGATAAGCCAAATGCTATTTTGATATTATTTTCTTCCATTTTAGGAGTGGAGTTGAACTTCACCATTTCATAACCGGCTTTAACATCAAATGCAATGTTAGGGGCTAATGCATATATTTTGTAAAAGCCATAAGGAAATACAGTAAAGCTTGAAACAGTGTTTCCATTAACAGTGATACGACCGAAACTTAACTCGCCACCATAACCGTAAACTTTTGATGCTTGCGAGTTATTAGGAATCACATTTTTTTCAAAGAATGCACCAAGAGAGTAATCGGTTACTTTGTTTGCCGCAGCATTATCAATATTTAAATTAATGATTGGACCATATTCATAGGTAACTTGATTGATCCCATATCTTGAGGTTGCATTGAGCTGCATACCCGAGATACTTGAAGAGCCAGTTTTTCTTGTAGCTTGAACCAAGCTTCCTGATATGCTGACACTATTTTTACGTTGAGATGTTGTAGTTTTTTTAACTTGGGTGTCTTCACTGATTGAATAGGATTTGCCAGTTTCTGGTTTAAAATTTTGAAACTCAACAATGGCTTTGTTGCCTTGTATTTTTAAAACCTTTGCCTTTTGAGCATGGACTAATGCTGGAATAAAAAATAAAGTCAGTGCAGTGATCGATAGATTTAAGTAATTTCTCATACATTCAGTATGCTGATAAAACTAAAATGAATTAATAACTTTTTACTATTTAAATGGAGATTAGACTTAAGTAAAGGAGTAAGCTAAGGACATGTTTTGTTGAACAATGTCCCTATTAAGGTCTTAATCAAAGCTATAATCCATAATGTAGCTTTGAGAGTATGACATATTTCTTAAATCTGATGCAGGATTTGGATCAGGAAAACGAAAATCTAAAAATCCTAAAATTTGCGTGCGATGTCTGAAAGACTGATCGGAAAAATTGACTCCCATGGGCTGATCATTAAAATTATCACATATTAAGGGGTTATTAGTGGCTTGTGGATAGCGATTTACGCGCTTTAAAACAAAAGCTTGCGTGCTTGAAATTTTTCGGACAGAAACGGACATTTTTTCATCATAAGAACATGGAACACAAGGTGTATTTGGATAATTAGGTATCATACCATAATTTGGATTAACGTAATTGCCTGAGCAATTTAATGTTGTGTCTGTATGCAGTGTAAAAAATGAAATCACATCTCCTGAGATTTTGGCCTCTTCAAAAAATTGTCTATAATCAAATAAAACTTTTTCTGGTCTTAGAATTAATCCAGGACAAGGATTACCATTAGCATCAGGTGTACATAGGCCGTCTGCAGGTATTTGTTGTGCTAAAGTATTTTGAGGTGTTGGCATAGTGAGATTGGTTTTATATTCAAAAGGACAATAATTAGGGTCAGGGTTTGTACCAAATATGAATCCTGGCCTATTGAAATGTATTAACGCATCCATGGATTTAATCATACAAAGCATACTGCATTGAGTAGGGTTTAACCCTAAAGCATCGTTAAAAGGAGGGTTAGGGTTTGCAGATCCGTTTGGAAATCTTCCGACATCGCAGGCATTAGCAAAATTTCCACCAACGGCAACGCCGCAAACTTCTACTTGTCCATATGCAGTGCCTGCGAAAGAAACACTTGATACAGCAGATGCTGGATTTGTGAAGTTAATAGAAGGATCGCTAAAAGTTTGAAACACTGTAGCGCTGGTAACAGCAGTCCAGTTAGCTGGTAAGGTGTAGCCTTCTCTTTGTCCACAAGCCTGATATTTGTCAGCGGTATTATCAGCAGCAGAAAACAACCAAGAGCTTAAATAGTTTTGTACGCGCCCTATGTTGTCTGTGGCTGTAGTTTGATTCCAACGATTTTGGGTAACATCAGGTATATCCATTTGATTATTTACTTCAGATACACCATACGTTGTGGCGCTCACATTGTTCGTATGAGTCCATACTCCAGAGAGAGGGGTCCATGCAGGAAAATAAGGATTAGATCCATTTATTGAAACAGATGTTGCACTCACTGTGGCAATGGCACCGCCATTGTAAGTAATATTTCCAAATTGGATTAAAGTTGTATCAGATCGACGAGGAAGAGCAGTATAGCGCAGAGTCGTCTCGTTTTTCAAAGATGGAGAGACATCTTCTGAAATAACGAGATCAGCTAAAAAATTATTGTTGGGTAATGTAAGTACACACGAGATGGCGGTTTGTTGATTAGTGTTAAATGCTAAATTAAATTGTCCATTGGCTGTTAAAGTTTGACTCACTTCGAGCGGAGGGTTTTGCATAGAGATGCATGTCACAACGTTTCCATTAAAGCCTGCGCCAGTAAAAGTGCCTGTTACATTAAAAGAGGGCTGTCCTGGGGGCGCAGTAGGAGGTTGAGGTGTTGTAGGGGTAGAAGATACTGGCGTGGATTCTGACACAGGCGTAGCAAAACTGCTACACAAACGATTGTATGAACTATCTCCAGAAGAGGTTTCTTTGCAAAGGGTTTCTAGGTTTGCATTCGTGCAGGAGAATAGAAAACAACAGCTGATTAAAAGAGATAAATTTAAAATTGAATTTATCACTTTTAATCGATCATAATTGAGCTGTGTTTTTACATACATAATTTTATTATCCACTGTTAATGTTATTCTTTAACCTTAATATTTAAAAACATTTTTGTAGTCAGTGAGTCTTTTAGTGTTTTGTTGTTATTGCATTCATCGGACTCACAAGTAACTCGTAATTCAAATTTATAAAGACCTCCGTCTACAAGAGCTTCTTTTGCATTAGGTGCAATATCAAATTTAAAGTCATAAGAAGGATTTTTGTTGTTGGCTGGATCATTTCCTAACTCAAGGACTTTATTCACGTTGCTGTCATATGACCACATTTGTCTTGGTTGGCTTGAGCTTTCAAAGATAGCTCCTTTGTTTTCTGCTTCATCCCGGTAGCAGCTGAAGAGAACAGTATTAGTACAATTAATAAATGACAGTTTAAACTTATAATTATCTACTGTGTGATTAGAGAACTGAGACACACGTACGTAAAAAGATTTTCCTAGCTCAACTGAAACATCAATATTGCCAGGGCTTCCTTTTGAGTTATATTGTCTCCAAACTGCATTAGCATTTAAAAGCTCTTTGCTTGGTGCGGTTAAAATTTCAATAGTCGGTTTAGCAGGTGTTTCCACA
>JBKBTW010000150.1:0-487 GCA_046291245.1 Pseudobdellovibrio sp.
CTACATGGCTGCTGCAAAAAATTATAACTCAATCGTAGATTTAGACATTAAAGCTATTAAAGTTCGCAATGGGGCATATCAAACGACACACTACAAGGGCACAGCTAATCCTGTGAATGTAAGCGATCACAAACTCTTAAAAGATCGCTCTTTGTGGTCAGATCCTAATTAGGACTACTTTTTTAGCTTTGGCAGATTTTAAAAAAGCTTTCAACTTCCAAAGAAGCTCCACCAATCAGAAAACCATCTACATGATCAATGGCTAAAAGATCTTGAGCATTATCAGGCTTTACACTTCCACCATATAAAAGCTGAAAATCATTAAACCCAATTTCTTTAAGTTTACTGTAAAGCTTCGTATGAATATCTTGAACTTGCTCTGCTGTAGCCACTTTTCCTGTGCCTATAGCCCAGACGGGCTCATAAGCAACCACAATTCTTTTTGATTTATCAATATCACTTAAAACAGAAGTTAATTGTGCAAAGC
>JBKBTW010000150.1:497-6965 GCA_046291245.1 Pseudobdellovibrio sp.
CAATACACGGGCAATAAGCCTAATTCTTGGCAAAGTTTTACTTTTTTATTAAGTGCTTCTGCTGTTTCATTAAAATACTGGCGACGCTCGCTGTGTCCTAATAAAACTAAACCTGCACCCATGGCTTTTGAAAACTCAGCCGAGTTCTCACCAGTAAAAGCACCTGATTTTTCAAAGTGAATATTCTGCGGACCAACTTGTACAGCTGTGCCAGATAAAGTTTCAACAACTGTATCCAAAGAAAAATTCTGCGGAAATATAAAAACTTCGCGATTCGAAAAAAATGAACTTTCATTTTTAATTTTTTCGTTAAAAGTCAGACAAAACTCACGTGCTTGCGTAGGAGTTTTTTGAAGTTTCCAATTAGCTGCAAAAATTTTCTTTTTCATAAAAACCTTTAAAGTGTTTCGGATTGTTTTTTAGCGCGTAGTATTTCTAAGCCTGGAAGCTTTTCACCTTGTAAATACTCAAGACTTGCTCCACCACCCGTAGAAATATGAGTCATTTGCTCTGCAAAACCTGAAGCTTCTGCCGCAGCCGCGGAGTCACCGCCACCTACAATTTTAGTTCCTGAGTTATGTGCTAAGGCTTCTGCTACAGCAAAAGTTCCTTTAGAGAATTCTGGAACTTCAAAAACACCCATAGGACCATTCCAAAAAACTGTCTGCGCTTTCTCTAAACAAGCTCTGAAATTTTTAATCGTTTGAGGGCCAATATCTAAAGCCATACGATCATCAGGAATTGAAGCCTCTGGAGTGAGTTTGATATTTTGCGTGTCACCGAAACTTAAAGTCGTCACGTGATCTACAGGCAATAACAAAGTCTTACCGCGAGCTTCCATACGCTCAATCATTTCTTTTGCGTACTTGAGTTTATCTGTTTCAACTAAAGATTTACCTACAGGTACGTTCTGAGCTTTTAAAAACGTATAGGCCATTGCACCACCAATAACAAATCCATCTACAAGATCAATCAACTTTTCAATAACCGGAATTTTATCAGAGACTTTAGCTCCACCTAAAACGGCAATATAAGGTTTTTTAGGTTTATCAAATAAACCATCCAGCATTTTAATTTCTTTCTCAATTAAAAAACCAATCCCTTTTTTTTGCATCATTTCTGGAAACGCATAAATGCTTGCATGCGCTCTGTGTGACGCTCCGAAAGCATCATTGATGTAAATATCAGTGTAAGATGCCCACTGAGTTGCAAGCTCGGCTTTATTTTCAGTTTCCCCTTCGTCAAAACGAAGATTCTCCAAACAGATAATTTGATTTTTCATCGGACCATACAAGATGTGCTTAACCCCATCTGAAGAGGGTTCAGACATAAGAACAACTTCGACATTCAATAACTCACCTAAGCGTTTTGCCACAGGCTCCATAGAGTACTTCGTATCAGCTGCTGATTTAGGACGACCTAAATGCGAAGCAATAACAAGCTTAGCGCCTTTTTCTAAACAGTACTGTATCGTCGGAAGAGTTGCTTTAATGCGTGTCTCATCTGTAATTTTTCCGTTCTCCATTGGAACATTCAAATCTAAACGCAAAAATACTGTTTTACCACCAATTTCAAAATCACGGATTGTTTTAATCCCTTTTAATCCTAAAGACATATTTCTTCCTATTTAGACATCATGTAAAGAGCCATATCAACCATACGATTAGAGAAACCAGTTTCGTTATCGTACCAAGATAAAACTTTAGCCATTTTTCCGCCAGCGCCTGCTATAACCATTGTCGTTTTAGCATCTACGATGGAAGAGTATTTATTACCATTAAAATCAATACTCACTAGTTCTTTTTCTTCAACAGCTAAAACACCTTTTAAAGTTGTTTGCGATGCTTTACGTAAAGCATCGTTAATCGAATCAATCGTCATAACAGTTTTAGCATTAAAAGTAAAATCAACAACACTCACGTTTGGCGTTGGCACTCGTACAGATAAACCATCAATTTTACCTTTTAACTCAGGTAAAACCAAACCCACAGCTTTTGCAGCTCCGGTTGTTGTTGGGATCATAGAGACAGCAGCAGATCGCGCACGACGCAAATCTTTATGAGATGAATCCAATATTCTTTGATCATTCGTGTAAGAGTGGATCGTCATCATTGTACCACTTTCAACACCAAAAGACTCATGAAGAACCTTCACAAGCGGGGCCAAGCAATTTGTCGTGCATGAAGCATTTGAAATGAATGTATGTTGTTCTGGATTGTAGTCTGTGTGATTGATTCCATAAACAACTGTCATGTCCACACCATCAGCAGGAGCTGAGATCATCACTTTTTTCGCACCAGCTGTAATGTGTTTTTGGTAATCTTCTTTTCCTTTTAAGGCACCAGTGCACTCCATCACAAGCTCAACACCCCATTGTTTCCAAGGAATTTGTGCAGGATCTTTAGTTTTCGAAACTTGAATTTTCTTGCCATCCACAATAAGGTTTTCACCATCATGAGTAACTTCTTTTTCAAAAATACCGTGAGCAGAGTCATACTTTAACAAATGAACCAATCCATCTAAACTATCCAATGAGTTAATCCCCACGATATCCAATTTATCCCAAGCAGCTCTAAAAAATACACGACCAATGCGTCCGAAACCGTTAATACCAACTTTCATTTTTGCCATTCTATTCTCCTTGATTAAAAAATTGCTCTTAATTATATATGTATCTTTATAACAAATCTAACCGTTTAAATTTTTACATTTAATATTTTCATTAAACGATTTTTTTAAATAACCTTCTCGCATTTTCACCGGTTGCTCGCGCTAACTGTTCCTCTGAAACTCCTTTTAAATCTGCGACGACTTTTGCCGTATGGACGACATAAGCTGCCGTGTTAGATTTACCACGCATAGGAACTGGAGCTAAAAACGGAGCATCAGTTTCCACATGCAAGCGATCTAAAGGAACCACATCTCTTACAATGGCACGCAATGAGTCTGCATTTTTAAAAGTTACAACTCCTGAAATAGAAATATTAAATCCCAAAGCTAAGGCCTCTTTAGCCAACCACTCTGTTCCTGTGAAGCAATGGATTACCCCTTTAACTTTTCCTTGGTACTGCTTCAAAATGCGAATGGTATCTTCTTCCGCATCTCGTGTATGAATCTCAACTGGAAGATCTAAATCTATGGCAATTTTAATCTGTTCATTAAAAGCATATACCTGTTCTTCTTTAGGAGATTGATTATAGTAATAATCTAAACCAATCTCACCTATAGCGACGACTTCAGGGCGTGTGGCATTAGTTCTTAAAAACTGTCCAACCTCATCAGTGTACTTAACACCTTCATGAGGATGAATGCCTAGAGTGCAAAAAACTTTTGGATAATGTTTTTGTGCAATTTCTAGAACAACAGGTAAATCTTCTGGTTCGGTTCCAATAGTTATAATCTTTTGAACACCGTTTTCTTCAGCTGATTTCAGCGCGTTTTCCAAGCCACCTTCAAGTTTATCTAAATGACAATGAACATCCATCCATTCAATATTTTTATTATTTTGCTGTTCATTTGTTACGTGCATATCTCACCCATAAAGATTCAAACAATAAAGCTGTATCCAGTTTTTCCACATCTTTTTCCGCCTGAACTAGCTCCGATGCAAAATCAAAAAGCTTGTCAGGCGAAACAAATGTTAAATTTTTAAAAACACCTATCTGGTCGGAATTCATCATCAGGTCTTTATCTTCGTGAAGGCATAGTATCAAATCACGTGTAAAAACAGACCAGTTCTTAATAACTTTAGAAGCTTCTGCACGATCTTTTGCAAAATCCTTCACATCAAACTGATGAATGAAGTCTTCATCCGTCCAAAAACGTTCATAAAACTGTAAATCATGAATTCGTTTTTCGACTGTATCACTGTCCGTTAACTCTGTCAGCCTAGATGCCTGACCTCTGGCTGCCTTATAAACCCAAATTGGTAAATCAGGCTTAATTCGCTGTAATTCCTCGATAGAGAGTGATTTAAATAACACAACTTGCGATCTTGATCTAATCGTAGGCATCAAAAGTCTAACATCAGCCGTGATTAAAATAAAAAATACATTATCTGCAGGCTCTTCTAAAGTCTTGAGAAGCGCATTAGATGCTTGAGGATTCAATGTTTGCGCTTGATCAATGATAATAACTCGACGATGACCTTCACTCGCCAACGATAAGTAATCTAACACATCTCTAATCTGTTCAATCTTTATGTAAGCACCTTGCGGAGATACAATCTTGACATTTTCAGACTGTTGCTTTTCCGCTCGTCTACACGCTCCACATACTCCGCAAGCTTTATCCGTGAAGTTTTCACAAGTTAAGTTTTGAGCTAACGCAAGAGCTACAGACATTTTTCCTACACCTTGAGGGCCTGAAAAAACCATAGCATGAGGCAGACTTCCATTTACTTGAGCGAAGTTAAGTCTATTGATTTGTTCTTGATGTCCTATAACGTGCTCAATTAAACGAGCCATTTCTTCTCCGTTAATTTGGTGATCAAAAGAGAAAATAACTCCTCTGGAGTTAAAGCCGCATTCAGAATTAACCAATTTTCTGGATTTTTATGAGCTTGATTTAAAAAACCTTGTCTAACTTTTTCATGAAATGAATCAGCTTCAGCTTCAATGCGATCTTCAGAACTTCCCGTCTGATTTTCACGATGACTTCGGCGTTTTTTTGATTCCTCGACTGATAAATCCAATAAAACAGTTAAATCCGCTTTAAGTAAATTTGTTGAAAAATCGTTGAGCCAATTAACCTGATCAAGAGATATCCCTCGTCCGCCCCCTTGAAACGCCACTGAACTTGCCGTAAAGCGATCGCATAAAACCCACTTTTTTTGCAAAAGTGCTGGTTTTATAACCAAATCAACGTGTTGGGCTCTGCTTGCCTGATATAAAAGCAACTCTGTTCTTGGTGTTGGTGGAGCAGTCTGTTTTTTAAGAATAATTTCGCGGATTTCATCGCCTACAACAGTGCCACCCGGTTCACGAGTTAATACAAGTTCATGGCCAGCATTTATTAAATGCTGCTCTAATTTCCTCATTAAAGAGGATTTTCCAGAACCATCTAAACCTTCAAAGACCACAAAAAACATTTGTCTATGATATGTCGTAAACGTTATAATTTGTCACGGTTAAACAATGCGTAACTTCATCTTTATCATGCCCAAAATTAGGAACAAAGAGGAAAACACTAGACGTTAAGCAGTTGTTTAGTTAGTTTAACATTTTTATTAATTAAAATTAAGGAGTCGCTCTTATGATTACTTTTGTTGCTACAATACACATTCTTGCCTGCATCGCTTTAGTAGGTTTAGTTCTAGTTCAAGATTCTAAAGGCGACGGAGTTTTTACAGGACAAACGACTTCCAACTCAGTTTTAGGAGCAACAGGAGCTACAACTTTAGCAGGAACTCTAACTAAAGTTGTCGGTTTGATCTTAGTTGTAACATGTATCACATTAGCTATTTTAACTTCAAAATCTCAAAAATCAGTTATTGACTCGAGCGTTATTCCTTCTGCAACAGCACCTGCTAATGGCGCTGCTCCAGTTGAAACTGCTCCAACTGAAAACACAACTCCTGCAACTGAAACTCCAGCAGCAGCTCCAGCTGATGCCCCAACTAAGTAATTAAAGCCTCAATGAAGAACAGAGTCGTTATCGGACTCATCGTTACTGGTTTAATTCTTATTTTAGCTTCTGTGTTGATGCCAACCAGAAGCTTTAACTTTTTTAGCAGTAACAACATAGCCACAATCAACGAAATCAGCTCCGAACTGTCTCAAGGGGTTGTAACACACGGGTTAGATCAATACGATGATATTCCTGCAAAAAAAGGTATGAAATTACGTCATTTAGATCTTATCAAAACAAGCTCCCTTTCTGAAGCCTCAATCACTTTAAATCAAACAGGCGGAGAATTTCGCATCCAAGAAAACTCTGAAGTTTTACTTGAACAAATAGAAGATGGAACTGTCCTTATCACCGTGAGATCCGGCGACATCATCATTGAAAAATTCGGAAAATCCCCATCGTTTTGGGTTCGAAAAGATGGAAGACAACTCACCGCTACGGATTACGCCTTATCAAACGAAACAAATCTTGAAACTCTAAGAAAATCTGGACAAAAAGTTATTAAAGAGCAAGAAGGCTCCCTGCAACAAGCCAAGATTGAAGAAATTTTAACGTCTAAAAAATCTGATTTTTTCAGATGTTATGGTCAGCTTATTCAAAAAACAGAGCAAGCTCACGGACAAGTTCTAGTCTCTTTTGAAATCAACAACTCTGGCAAAGTGACAAAAGTCGATATCAACAGATCTGACATCACTGATAATGCGTTCAAAGCATGTGTCTCTGAAGTTGTCGCAAGAACTATTTTTCCAAAGTTCAATGGCCCTTCGATCACAACTGTTTTTCCATTAAAATTTGACTAAAATATATCGTGGAGATAATCGACTTCTGATTTAATCCATG
>JBKBTW010000151.1:0-6964 GCA_046291245.1 Pseudobdellovibrio sp.
ATCCGTTGATAAAATTAACTCTTGTGCAGCATTTACTTTTAAAGTTCCTACAACAATACCTACTTTATCCGTTGTTTTTTGAGTGATGATACCTACACCGCCACGACTTTGCACACGGTACTCTTCTACTTCTGAACGTTTACCGTAACCTTTTGAGGTGACCATCAACAATGTATCTTTAGTTGCTTTTTCGATAACTTCCATACCGATCACAACATCATCTTTAGCTAAAGTTATACCTTTTACTCCACGAGCTGAACGACCCATTCCACGAACATCATCTTCATTAAAACGAATCGACATACCTTCTTTAGTTGCAATAAAAATATCACTTTGACCATCAGAAATTTTTGCTGACACCAACTGGTCATCTAAGTCAGTTGTTAGTGCAATAATGCCTGCTTGACGAGGGTTTGAGAACGCATCCAACGATGTTTTCTTAATGATCCCTTTTTCTGTTAACATCACGACATATTTATTTTCACTGAATTCGTTCACTGGTAAAATAGCTTTTACTTTTTCGCCAGCGGCCAATTGCACAACGTTTGCGATAGCTTTACCTTTAGAGGTTCTATTTTCTAGGGGTAATCTATGAACTTTACACCAGTAAACTTTACCTTTATCAGTAAAAACTAATAATTGGGTTTTCGTACTCGCTGTAAAGATATCAGTTACATAATCCTCTTCACGAGTTTCCATACCTTTAAGGCCTTTACCACCACGTTTTTGAACACGGTACTCTTCTGTAGAAATACGTTTGATGTATCCTGTGTTCGTTACAGTAACAACCATTGGCTCGTCAGCGATAAGATCTTCATCTTCGATATCAGTCATATCACCCGTAATTTCTGTACGGCGCTTGTCAGAGTACCTTTTTTTAATGTCTTCTAATTCTGACACGATGATTTTATAAATTTCTTTTACATCTGCTAGAACAAATTTTAACCAATTAATTTGTTTTGTGATCTCTTCTAATTCATCAATAATTTTTTGAATTTCTAAACCAGTTAATCTTTGTAAACGCATTTCAAGAATTGCAATTGCTTGGCGCTCACTAAAAGAAAACTTATACATTAAAGCTTCACGCGCAGTAGCCGCTTCTTTAGAAGCCTTGATCGTCGCAATCACAGCATCGATTTGATCTAATGCTTTTTTAAGACCCTCTAAAATATGAGCCCTTTCTTGTGCTTTTTTAAGCTCAAAAATACAACGTTTGGTGACAACATCACGTCTATGATCCACGAAGGCTTCTAACATTTGTTTTAAATCAAATGTTACAGGCTGGTTCTTAGCATCAATAGCTAACATGATAATACCAAAACTGACTTGCAATTGTGTGTATTTAAATAAGCGATTTAAAATCACAGATGCGTTTTCATTACGTTTTAAAATAATAACGACGCGCATACCTTCACGAGATGATTCATCTCTAATATCAGAAATACCTTCAACGGTTTTTTCTTTAACTAAATCTGCAATACTTTCAATTAGTTTTGCCTTATTTACCTGGTAAGGTAATTCAGTGACAATAATTTCTTCATGATCTTTTTTAGTTTCAATTTCTGTTTTAGCTTTAATAGTGATGATACCACGGCCTTTTTTATAAGCCTGTAATATACCATTCTTACCCGCAATTTGCCCCGCTGTCGGAAAATCTGGGCCCGGAATTTTTTCTATTAATTCATCAATAGAGCATGTTGGATTTTGAATTAAATGGATACAACCATCAATCACTTCACCTAAATTATGTGGTGGAATATTCGTTGCCATACCAACAGCAATACCAGATGAACCATTAACTAATAAATTAGGGAATTTTGCTGGTAATACTAATGGGATTTCTAATGAGTCGTCATAGTTTGGTCCAAAATCTACTGTTTCTTTTTCAATATCAGCTAGTAATTCTTCAGCTAATCTTGTCATACGTACTTCCGTATAACGTGCTGCCGCTGCAGAATCTCCATCGATAGAACCAAAGTTACCTTGACCATCTATAAGTGGATACCTCAAAGAAAAATCTTGAGCCATACGGACCATTGTTTCGTAAACAGCGCTGTCACCATGCGGATGGTATTTACCGATAACATCACCTACGACACGCGCAGATTTTTTATAAGGTTTATCATGAGTATTTGATAATTCATTTTGTGCAAACAACACACGACGATGAACAGGTTTTAAACCATCACGAACATCTGGTAAAGCACGGCCCACAATAACTGACATCGAATATTGCAGATAGGCTTCACGCATTTCTTTGTTAATATCGACATTCGTTATGCCTTTTACATTATTTGTATTTTCATTTGAATCCATATTTACACCCTAAAATTAAAAAATTATACCTAGCAACTACGTCTATTAAACATCTAACGAACGCGCTAATAACGCATTATCATGGATGAATTTTCTTCGTGGTTCTACTTGCTCACCCATAAGTACGCTAAATGTTTCGTCTGCTGCTACGGCGTCATCAACTGTAACTTTCAGTAAATTTCTATTCTCTGGATTTAAAGTTGTATCCCATAATTGCTCTGGATTCATCTCTCCTAATCCCTTATAACGTTGGATATAAACACCTTTTTTAGAATTTTCCATAATTTGTTCATAGAAATCATTATAATTTTCAAACGACAACTCATCTTCACCTTTAAGAATTGTAATCGGTAATTTACTGACTGATTGTAATGAGTTCCATGTCTCGCGGATATCAATAATCTCAGAATAGTTCAGGATATCCGAAGAAATAACTGTTTGCATACGATCGGCGTAACGAGTTGTTTCAACAATAGCTTCTGTTTTACCTTCGTTGTTCTCAACTTTGAAATTAATTTCCGTCACTCCTAATGTAGGTTGCGAAGTGATCCATTCTTTTAACTGAGTCAAGGCTTGAGTTAATTTAGATTGATCTTTTAAAGTGGCTTCTAAATCTGAAACTTTACTTAACAAGAAATATAAAACATCTCTGTCATATTTTCTCGATGAAGCATGAATCAACGAATTAAATTTTTGTATTTTTAAAATGAATGTTCTTAACTCATCAGTAGGAACAGATTTTCCCTTGATTTGAAAGCTCTCTAAACCAGATCTTAAAAGATACTCTGTAAGAGCCGTTTCATCTTTAAGATAAGTTTCGTTATGACCTTTTTTAGCTCTATAAAGAGGTGGTTGAGCAATATAAATATAACCTCTTTCAAGAACTTCAGGCATCTGACGATAGAAAAATGTTAATAATAATGTTCTGATATGTGAACCATCCACATCGGCATCTGTCATAATGATAATTTTGTGGTATCTGATCTTTTCAGCATTAACATTATCTTTGCCAATTCCTGTTCCTAAAGCAGAGATCATCATTTTAATCTCATCATTAGATAACATTTTATCAAAACGTGCTTTTTCTACGTTTAGAATTTTACCTTTTAATGGTAATACAGCTTGAGTTTTACGATCACGTGCCATTTTAGCAGAACCACCGGCAGAATCTCCCTCCACTAGGTAAAGTTCACATTTTTGAGGATCACGCTCCTGACAATCTGCCATTTTACCTGGAAGACTTCCGCCATCCAGCGCTGTTTTTCTACGAGTTAAATCACGAGCTTTACGAGCAGCATCGCGTGCGCGCGCGGCTTCCACGCACTTAGTGATAATTGTTTTTGCCGTTCCAGGATTACGATCAAACCAATCCGAAAGCTTATCATTCACCAATGACTCAACAATACCTTTAACCTCGGCGTTACCAAGTTTTGTTTTCGTTTGTCCTTCAAATTGTGGTTCACGAACTTTTACAGAAATAATGGCTGCTAGACCTTCACGAATATCTTCACCCTCTAAGGACTCTTTAAAATCTTTTAAAAGATTTTTTTGTTGAGCATAGGTATTCGTACTACGAGTTAAAGCTCCTCTAAAACCTATAAGATGCGTACCACCTTCATGTGTATTGATATTATTTGCATAACAATAAATTGATTCAGAGTAAGAATCATTCCATTGCATTGCAATTTCCACATCAACGTTGTCTTTCATGCCTTTAAAATAAATAACATCTGAGTGAATCGCTTTTTTAGATTGATTTAAATACGCTACAAATTCTGCAACACCGTTAGCGTATTGAAAATCAGCTTTTTTACCATTTCTTTCATCTATTAGGCAAATGTGTAGACCCGCATTTAAAAAAGCGATCTCACGAAAACGATTAGATAGGGTATTAAAATCAAAGTCCATTCCCGGTTCTTTGAAAATTTCAAGATCTGGTTTAAAAGTAACGATTGTACCAGTACGTGTTGTGGGACCAATTTTCTCAACAGCTCCGTCAGGAATACCTTTATGATAAACTTGGCGATAGTGAAAACCATTTTTATGTGATTCAGATTGGCAACGTGAAGATAAAGCATTTACAACTGATGCCCCAACGCCATGTAATCCACCAGACACTTTGTAAGCGCCTCCGTCAAATTTGCCACCCGCATGTAGAACAGTGTAAACCACTTCCATAGCATCTTTACCAGATTTATGGGCACCAACTGGTACACCACGACCATTATCATCTACAGAAAGCGAACCATCTGTGTGAATAGTCACATAAATATTTTTACAGAAACCCGCTAAATGCTCATCAACAGCGTTATCCACAATTTCATACACAAGATGATGGTAACCACGTATAGTCGTGTCCCCAATATACATCCCTGGTCTTTTTCGAACAGCTTCCAAGCCCTCTAGAACCTGAATATCATCGGCACCGTAATTTTTCTCTACTGTTGTTGACATTGACTCTGACATTGACACCTCTTTAAACAGCTCAATCGGACAAAAATAAAGTCATTATCTTTCTAACACGCATTGATTAGAAATTTATTAATCACCACATTATTTGTCAGTTTTACTTTCAATATTTCCGTTAACGACTTTATAAATAAAGCTTTTATCTATGCTAAGTTTTTTTAAAACATCAATATCTGTTGAGGTTAAAAAAGTCTGAGTTTCAATTTCATTCAAAGTCGATACGAGAGAACTTTGTTTGTACTGATCAAGCTCAGATAGCACATCATCCAATAACAAAATTGGATAGAATCCGTTAACCCTATAATGATACACTATTTGCGCTATTTTGAAAGCTAATATGATAGATCTTTGCTGCCCCTGCGAAGAGAAAAAACGTGAGTCATTTCCATTATATAGAAATATGACATCATGCTTCTGAGGCCCCACTAAACTTACACCTGCTGAGAGTTCAGCAAGAAAGAGTTCTTGTTGCCGTTTTTTCATTAAATTAAAGTGGTTTTCCTCATTGTTATCCACAATTTTTTGGTCTGAAATAACATAAGAAAAATCAAATTCCACTTGAGAGTTTCTGATCTCTATTTTCTGCAAAGCCTCTTGCACCAAGGGTCTAATATCTTGCAAGGCTTTGATGCGTTGATAAGTTAGATGTGCTGATAAAGAAAAATAAATTTGATTCAAACTTTCTAATGTTTGAACACCAGTATTACGATCTATTTTTTCTTCGGAGATATCTTTTAATAATCTATTTCTTGTTTTAAGAGCTTTTTTAAATTCAGTAATAAATTGTGAGCCATTTTTTAAACTTGTTATAATTAAATCGTCTAATAATTTTCTTCTCTCATCAGCACTTTCTTTAATCACTGATAAACTTTCAGGAGAAAATAAAATAATAGGTGGCAAATAATTTTCAGGCTTCGTTGTTTTTTTATTATTGATAAAAATTTCTTTTTTATTGTTCGCTATCTTAAAATCAACTTGATAGTCATAATCATTTTTTTGAATACTCGCTCTGAGCAGGGTGGCTGGATATCCAAACTGAATAATTGTTGAATAGTCACCATAACGAAAAGATTCGCCTTGAATTAAAAAATGTATAGCTTCTAAGAAGTTTGTTTTCCCTTGGCCGTTTTCACCGATAAATATATTTAAGTTCGGAGAAAACTTCAAAAATGACTCATTGATATTTCTAAAATTTTTAAGCCCAAGGGTAGTCAGATTCATTTCTTGGCAGAACCTTTTAAATTCTCATAGGCATCACAACATTAATATAATCATTTGTGCCATGGGCCTTTAAAACTCCAGGAGATACTTGATCATTTAGCTCAATTTCAACATTCTCTTGTTCAATATTTTTAAGCACGTCCTCTATATAGCGTGCATTAAAACCTATTTTAATATCAGGTCCACTGTAATTAATATCGAGCTCGTCTTTAGCATCACCTAATTCAGGATTGCTCGATGTGATCTCTAAACGGTTATTAGTAAATGTTAATAAGATCGCTTTAGATTTTTGATTGGCTAATAGAGATACTTTTTTTAGTGATGATAAAATTATTTCACGAGGCAATTTAATTTTATGATTTAACTTTTGTGGAATAAACTGTTGATAATTCGGATACTTTCCTTCTATCAAACGAATCATCAATACACATGTTCCGCATTTAACTATAAATTGAGATCCCTCTACAGCTACATAAACATCGTCGATCGTATTTTCTATGAGCTTTTTAATTTCAAATAATCCTTTTTTAGGAATGATCACACCAATTTTTTCGTTGAATGTAAGATTTGAAAATGATTTTTTAATTAAACTTAATCTATGTCCATCTGTAGCGACCATAGTCAGATCATTTGAATTAGAGGCTTCAAAGAAAACACCATTCAAGTGGTAACGTGTTTCATCATTAGAAACACTGTATATAGTTTTATCGATCATTTGTTTAAATTCAGATGCATCTATTTTAGAAAAGTTTTCCGATTTATAAGTTGGAAAAACTGGATACTCTTCAGCGGCTACACCAACAATTTTAGATTGAAACTTGCCCTGCTTAATTTCTAAGTAGTTATTGTCTTTCTTAGTTAACTGAATAGGACCTTCTAAAAGTTCTTTAGTTAAATCAAAAAGACTTTTAGCTGAAACTGCAACTTTACCTTCTTCTTTAACAACAGCAGGTGATGA
>JBKBTW010000152.1:0-6859 GCA_046291245.1 Pseudobdellovibrio sp.
AGATTGAGCTTCTCTTTCAACCTCTAGTACAGCTAAAAAACAAGCGTAAAAATTTGATGAAGCAAATCCCCATGTTCGAGTTTTTTTAGTAGTTTGAATGAGTTTTGAAATATCCTCAGTCTCATTCATTGCCGCCATTCGACGCACACCAGTTAATCCGTGGTTGTAAGCCGTTATTGCAAGAGGCCATCTTTTTAAAGATTTGTGATTCGTGGCTAAAATATCTGCCGCTAACAAAGTTGCATAGTAAGGATGGTTTCTTTTATCATAGTACTCTTTAATGTAACCTTCAGGTTTTGCCACAAATGGCATAATTTGCCAAAGACCACTCGCCCCCACTTTAGATTGCGCCCGGATATTAAAAGAGCTCTCAACAAAGACCAGCCTTGTCAGCTCTAGGGGAAGACCTTTCTTTTCAAAAACGTCTTCCATCATGGGTAAATACTTTCCCGAAACAAATAAAGCTTTTTGCATACGTTCTTTTAAGCCCATTTGTAAGCGTATGGTTTTGATATTTTTGATTTTGTGCTTTTTAGCTATTCGCAGTCTTTCATCATCAATAAGTTTAGAAATGCTCTTCGCTTTTTGAGAAGCATTCATATGCTTACTTTTTTTTATATTCGATAAATCAATTTTAGAATACACAATACCCGGATCATCAACATTATGAAACAAACCTTCACTTTCTGACACTTCTGCATATATGCGCTTCCAAAAATCGACACGCGCTTTCATGGTTTTACTGACATTAAACTGAGAATTTTCAGGTAAATTAGACTCCCACTCGGTAACTAAAGCCTTTGCTCCGAAAGAGAAGTGAACTACGCATAATAGAATAAAAAAATTTTTTAATTGCACAATTTATTGTAATAGCTCAACCAAGATTTGATCAAAAGTTTCTCTCACTTTTGATTCATCTTGTGGACCATTGTATAGAAATGAAAATCTATAAACATCTCCATTTTTATGTCCTGCGTAACCAGCTAGACTTACAACACCAGTCAAATAGCCTGTTTTAGCTCGTACATAACCCGCTGTAATATCGGATTTCATTCGCCGTTTAAGAGTTCCATCAATTGCAGCTATCGGTAAAGACTCTAATAATGTAGGAAAATACCTAAAATCGTTTTGCATAACTTTCAATACTGTATCCATGGCATAGGCTGAAAATTTATTATCACGTGTTAAACCCGAAGGGTTCACAAAATAAAAATCAGAAGAGCTCAAACCAACCTTTTTTAAATCATTATTAATAACTTTAACACCAGTGTCTAAAGTTGCAGGAATTTCACCTGAAAGAGCTGCTATATTCTTGGTTAACATCTCGGCCACATAGTTATTTGAGAACTTGTTCATATCCGCTAATATGAGAGATAAGTTTTTACTTTCGTAAGAAGCAATTTTTTTTGCTGATGAAGGTGTCTTACCTTTTTGCACTTTCCCTTTAACCACTATATTTCTCTGCAATAAAAACGCTTTCAAGTTTTCACCGGACCACATATCAGGCTCTGCTACATTTTTAAAATAGGGCTTTTCATTCGCAGTTATTAAAACATCACCACTGACAGTAATAATTTTATTTTTTTGATTTACATCAATTACCAATTCTTTAGTAATTTTCTTTGAAGTATTTGTTTTATTAACTAATGTAAAATAATTATTCTGAGGATCCAAAATAACTACAGCCTTCTCACCAACTTTATCAGAAGGCCTAACAAACACGTTTACAGAATTCCAATTAAAGCTCATAGCGCCCACTGGAGCGTCATAAGAACGATCGACCCTTACAGACTCTCTTGAACTATCGAATCTCACTGAATCAAAATAACTATCATCTATAATAATATGACCCGAAATATCTTTGATATTTTGTCTTGTGGCTTCATTAACTAAAAACCATAAATTTTCAGACACAAAACTTGGATCACCGCCGCCTTTTAAATAAAGATTTTGGCCATCAAAGTACAACTCTGTTTTAAACTTCTGATTTAAATCAATATTCTTCAAAACAGAATAAGTCGTCATCAGCTTACTGATCGATGCAGGTATCAACATTTTTTTAGAGTTTAACTCAAAAAGCCTTTCGTCTTGATAAGATATAGCTAAACTCATATCATCATTCGCTATTTTATTTTTAGCTAGAATGCTCTGAATCTTCGCTTTTAAGCTGACTTTATCAGGAGAGGCTTGAATTGTATTTGCTAGACATAAGTTTAATAAAATAAAAAATAAAGATAAGTGTTTCATTTTATCTACTGTAACTGCAAAATAATGCTATGAAAACTAAAGATTGGATTTTGATCATTGCAGCGCTTATATTAACAGTATTTCTAGATCAAATAACTAAAGGTCTGGCTCAAACAACACCCGAAAAATGGTATGGGCCTTTCCATTTTGTACTCGTTCACAATCATGGTGCTATGCTTGGTATGTTTTCTAAATTACCGGCTTTCTTGCGTATCGTAACACTGTCTACCAGTGGCTTTTTTATTTTAAGCCTTTATGCATTTTTGCAGTTCATTATTCCTGTTAAAATTATGAAACTTCGTCTAGGCCTATCTCTTTTGGTGGGTGGTATCATAGGAAATGTATTAGACCGCACCTATTATGGTTATGTTATAGATTTTATTGGCGTTAAGGTAGGAACTTGGCACTCGCCAATCTGGAACATAGCCGATATGGTTCAATGGATAGGATATGTATTACTTATTTACTCTCTTTTTAAAGAAAGTCATTTGTTATGGCCGGATCAAGATGCACGTAATAAGTTTTGGATAAATAAACGCTTCCAACTTAAATATGCATTTATTTTCATTACTTCCGGCGTACTTGTATCTTTAATTTGTATGGTGTTTTCTTACACATATTTAAAAATATCTCTCAATGAGCTTGGTGTAGACTATCATCAAGAGTACACTGAGGCTTTTTTATATTCTTTTCTAATATTAGTTTTAGCTTTTTCGATTATTTTATTTAGTATTGCTAAATTCATATCGCACAGAATTGCTGGACCAGTTTATGCTTTCGAAAGGTTTCTAAGCGCGGCACTTGATGGAAAATCCACAGATGAGGAAATCAAAACTCTTAAATTAAGGGCAGGTGATGATTTTAAACATCTAGAAAAATTATCTGAAAAAATTAAAAACAAAATAGTAGAAATTAAAAAAACTAATGCAATTATAAATCCAGAAGATGAATCTCTGTAAAAATTATCTTTAAAACAACTATTTAATTTGCAAAATTTTACTTAAGTAAAATCTTTTCCTTTGATGATCTAGTTCACACTGTGCATGCACATAATCTCCATCTGGATTGCGGACTATGCCTTTAGGTGTAATTGGTCGAAATTTATTTTTATTTGTTCCACCTTCATACATAATTTGGATCATCTTATCTAATTTGATTGCTTCAACGATTTGATCGACCACAGTAGGTGCATTTTTATATAAACAAAAATCATTCCATTCAATTTTTTTAACCTGTATTTGCTTCAAACGTCTTAGTGTAGCTTCATCCGTGATCTTTTCTACACATTTAAAAAACACCTGCATACAAGCATAGGCATCATCAAATGCACGATGTGCATCTCCGCCAGTCAAGTTAAGTTCTTTTACTAAGGTCTGAAGTTTATGGTTAGATGTGTGCAAAAGAGCACGAGACAAAAGACTTGTGCATAAATGAAAATTACTAGGAAAATTTAATCCCGTTTTTTCAATTACCGGTGTTAAAAATCCTAAATCAAATGGAGCATGGTGCGCTAACAAAATACTGCCATCAATAAATTCACAAAACTCTAACACTCTCTCTTCAAGCAAAGGTGCACCTTTAACCATTTCATTGGTTATGCCATGAATTTTTATATTATCCTCTGTTAAAGGCTTTGATGGTTTAAGAAGAGTTTGAAATTTACCTACAATTTCACCTTTATACCATTTTACGGCACCTAGTTCGATAATTTCTGATTCTAATGGATAAGCACCGCTTGTCTCAGTATCAAAAGCAACAACAGGGTAATTTGACCATAACTGGGATTCGTTAAAAATCATAAGCTCCAACTTTAGTATAAGATATATTGAATTATAATACCTCATTTCAACAAGAAGGGTCTAGCTGAGATTGATTATTCTGAAATAAATTTCAACAATATATTATGTCTTTGGTTTTAATTAAACGCCTTTTCATCTCCTTCTCTATACTAAGCTGTAGCTTAAATGCTATAGCAGCGACAGCTGATGCTAAAAGTGAAAAAGCAGGAACGCAGCCTAACTACGATATCTCTGGCTATGCTCGTCTTGCTTCAAATTATGTTGATCGAGGTTTGTCGTTCAGTAACGGCAATTTTGCTTTCAATGGAGCTTTTTTGATAAACCTTGGCAGCCAATTTAAGTTAGGTTTTTGGGGATCAAACATCTCAAAACTCAGTGCGGCTGATGATAATCTTTGGATTAAGTACATTGGTGAAGTTCTTGTTAACTTTCAAACGAGCACTGATTACATTTTTTATATCCATGACGATCGATTTTACAAATCCTCTTCGCGCAACGGACAAAGATTTGGCCTCAAAATTAATTATGGACGATTCGCGGGCCTAATCGAATCACAAACTAATTACGAAGGCACAAGACGAAATGGATATTACGCACAAGTTAAACACGACAAAAAAATTACTTCTGACTTTGGAGTACAGTTAGGTTTAGGCTACACATTACAATCGAGCGATACCTACAAAGATTATGCTGACTTTATAGCAAGCACTTATTATCAACTTTTCAAAACAGGTAGAGTTGATCTTACACTCACTACACCAAGTAATAGCACTCAATTTGGAGATAGATCTAAACCCGCTTACTTCGTTGGTTTCCAATTAGACTTTTAAAAAACTATCTGATTTAAAAATCTTTCTTGTTAACTGGAAACGATTCATATTCAAGTTTATTCACTTCAATATCAACAGGATTAACTAAATTAGGATCTTGTCCTTCTGCTGGTTTTGAATTCTCCAATGTAGATGGCTCTGTATTTGCAGATTCTACTGGGGATTTTGAAAATAGCCTCTCTAATTTTCTTCTTTTTTGATTTGGATCTGTCGTCGGTTTTTGACGAATGTTCACACGCACAAAACCTATTAATCGCTCTGGATCAAACTCACCTTGTTTTTCTTTCACATTAATATAACCTGTCACTTCATTTGTTGGACTATCAAAAGATGCACTGACTTTATTTTGAACTAAAGTCAATCTTTCTGTGGCAATTCTGTTAGCGGTGTTGATGTTACGATCTTCCACTTGCTGTATAAATAAAGCCGCTGTTATTTTGATCTCAGCATCCTTCAAACCTGCCGTCACAGCAGTAAGTTTATCCATCACATCAACAAACCCTACTTTTGGTGTGGATGTTCCTTTTTCAAATAAATATGTATCTGGAATATCAAAATCAAACCCATCCTGAGATATAGAAACATTTTTAGCCACGTCTGTCATTTTATCTGCCATGTAAGCTGCTACTACTTTTTCAGATCCCATATCTAAAATATTAGGACTTTTTGTTTGTGGCTCCATAAATGTTTGAACAGTTTTAAGAGGTTCATTGATAAAATCTAAAAATAACTTTTCTAGAGTAATCTCAGCTCCATAATTCTGGAAATTATACTCAATAACTGATGGTGTTGAAAAGTAATCTGAAATTGCTTTTTTGGTTTCTTCAGATTGTCCCAGTAACCACATTACGAGAAAAAACGCCATCATCGCTGTCATAAAATCTGCTAAAGCAACTTTCCATGATCCTCCATGGTGACCAGCTGCTTGCACTATTATTTTCTTTACAACGATCGTTTGTTTTTTCGACACAAAAACCTCTTTTTAAATATCGACTAAGCCGCCGCTTTTTTAATATCTTTAGTTGCCTTGTCTAACTCGTCAAATGACGGTCTTTCTTCTGGCATAATTGATCTACGTGCATACTCAACGCAAACAAGAGGTGGAGACCCTCTTTGTAAAGCAACAACGGCTGCCTTAATACATGACAAGAAACGTCCCTCAGCTTCAATGTCGTTTGCCATTTTAGTGGCTGTAGGACCAATAAGTCCATAAGCTCCGAAAACGCCTAACATGGTTCCAACCAGCGCACTGGCAACTAATTGTCCAATTTTTTCACTACCCTCTGTTAAGTGACCCATTGTTTTAACGATACCCAAAACCGCTGCCACGATCCCTAAACCTGGAAACCCGTCAGCAACCATTTGTACAGCATGCTGCGCCAAATGCTCTTCAGCATGAATAGCCTTTAAGTCATTATCCATCAACTCATCCACATCATACTGGGATAAATCTGTTGATAAGATAATTTTCATTGTGTCACACAAGTAATGAACGGCGTGGTGATTTTTCATTACAGATGGATAAGCCTTGAAAATATCACTTTGCTCTGGTGTTTCGATATGTTTCTCAACGCCTTGCGGACCTTCTTTTCTAAAAACTTGAAAAAGTTGGAACATCATCTGAAGTAACTCTAGATAATCTTTTTTTTGTGGGCCTTTGGAAGTCATAGCCTTAATCGCCAACTTAAAGCCGGCTTTAATAACCTTAACTGGATTTGCAATGATATAGGCACCCAACGCTGACCCGCCTATAATCATCATTTCTAGAGGAGTAGCTTTGATAATAATCCCAAAATTACCACCAGCAAGGGCGAATCCTCCAAAAACCATACCGAAAACTACTAATATTCCTACAAATCCCATCGAGACCTCTTAAATATAAATTTCATGAATTATAATCACGATCTACTCATCGGCGAAGAAATGTCTAAAGTTAACACACAATGGGAGAATCTAGAATTACGTCTATTCTAGCTTCAGAAA
>JBKBTW010000153.1:0-6826 GCA_046291245.1 Pseudobdellovibrio sp.
GAACCCTGAAACTTCAGCGATAACCAACTTCGCCTTTTTTTCCTCTAAAAGGTAATTTGTGATTGGATTTTCATTAGATCCCCCAACCCACACCTCTACTCCGCTATCCTTTAACATGGCTTCAGCTAAACGCGCCACTGTTGTTTTACCATTTGTACCCGTTACAGCTGCGATCGGCTCTTTAATGAAGGCTGATGAGAACTCAAACTCACCCGTTATTTTAACTCCTTGCTGACGAGCGTACTCAAAAATTTTCAAGTGCGATGCCACACCTGGAGATAAAATCACAAGGTCTTGGGATAAAAATGTTTTAGGTGAATGAGAACCTAATTCAAACTTAATGTTCGTATAACCTTCCAACTGATCTAATTGCGTCGACAACTCTGGCTTCGACTTATGATCTGTCACCGTGACAATAGCCTCGTGCTTAGTTAAAAATTTAGCTAAAGAAACCCCTGTTTTTCCTAAACCCACAACAAGAATTTTTTTGTCTTTTAAGTCCGACAACTCAGTCCACATAGCTTCTTCCTTTTTCTTTTTCGTTTAAGTTATACTAATTTTTATAATCAAAAAATTACAATCATCTTTGCAAATTCAAATCTCATATTTAACAAAAGATGACCTTCATACCTATCTTAATTTCAATGTTGCTAAGCTCAGAGTTGCTAATAAGATGGAAATAATCCAAAAACGCACAATAATTTTAGTTTCAGTTAATCCACCCAACTCAAAATGATGATGTAGTGGCGCCATTTTAAAAATACGCTTACCCGTTAATTTAAAAGAGGCTACTTGCGTAATAACAGATAAAGCCTCTACAACAAATACTCCACCTAAAACCACCATTAAAAGTTCGTTTTTAGTCAATACAGCCATTGTTCCTAAAAAGCCACCTAAACTTAAACTCCCAACATCGCCCATAAAAACTTGCGCAGGGTAAGTATTAAACCATAAAAATCCCAAAGCCCCTGCAATCATAGCTCCTGCAAATGGTGTAAGCTCCCCAGCTCCTGCTATATGTGGAATCTGCAAATAACTTGCAATAGCCGCATGACCTGAGACATATGCAAATATACCTAATGTGACAGCCGAAATGATAACAGGAACTGTGGCTAAACCATCAAGACCATCAGTTAAGTTGACCGCATTGGCTGTACCAGCAATGACTAAAGCTCCAAAAATAATATAAAAATAACCTAAATCTACTGAGACACTTTTAGCAAATGGTACTGTAAGTGTAGTGTTTAGATTGTAAAACTTGATTAAAACAAATAACACGACACCCGCGATAAGAAACTCACCAAAAAGCCTTATCTTACCAGATAAACCTTTAGTGTTTTTCTTAGAAACTTTTAAATAATCATCTGCATAACCAATTAAACCAAAACCCCAAGTAATCACGATAGCCGCAATGACAAGCGGATTCATCACATCAATCCATAACAGCAATGGCACCAATGTGCTGAATAAAATCAACCATCCGCCCATAGTGGGTGTTCCAGCTTTTTTCTTGTGTGTTTGTGGACCATCATCTCGAATAGATTGACCGAAATGTTTAGTGCGAAGTTTTTCTATAAAGTAAGGCCCCCAAATCAAGCACAAGAAAAAACCTGTAAAAAATGAAATAAAAGTTCTAACTGTGATGTATCTGAAAACATTAAAAATTGAATATTGATCTGCAAGTGAATAAAGCCATTGATATAACATTTTTTGACCCTAACACAAACTGATTATCAATTGCAAGAGTTAGTTTATAAATCATTGAAACTACTAAGTTTTTTCGCAATTGACGAATGCAATGGCCTTCTGTAAATAATCATCTTATGAAAACATATAAATCAGGCCGCACAAAAAAAGAACTGGCTCACTTTAAACTTGGCGAAAGCACGACAAATTATCACTCAGAGTATTCACCGAAACTCCTTGAAGCTTTCGATAATAAAAATCCGCACAGCGCAGCTTGGACAACTTTCGTATGCACAGAGTTTACATCACTTTGCCCAAAAACAGGCCAACCCGACTTTGCCAAAATATTTATTAATTACATAGCGAATAAAAAGATGGTCGAAAGTAAATCATTAAAGCTTTACCTATTTAGCTTTCGAAATCATGGTGATTTTCACGAAGACTGCATTCAAACAATCTGCGATGATTTAAGCCACCTCATTCAGCCTCATTTCATTGAGGTGATCGGCGAATTTACTCCGCGTGGAGGAATTGCGATTTTTCCATATGCGTCGCATTCAAGTTCAAAAACAGAGTTTAAAAAACTTAAAGAACATCGACTTTTTAACTATTCGCCAGGCAAATACACTTGCGAATTAGCGAAAGTTTACTAAAAATAAAATTATAACCCTATGGCACATCTTCGTTTGAAAATACGTAAGTGTTCGAAATAATTTTTTACTTAAAGGAATCACCACCATGGCAACATCATTTAGAAATACACTTAAATTAAGCTTAGTTATTTTTGGGCTTGTATTCTTTGTAGGCTGCAAAAGCACTGTCGAGAAATGGGGACGCGAAGCCAAGTATTCAGCGTGGGATATGGTCGGAGTAGAAAAAAGAGATCTTTTTAAAAAGGAAGTTGAAGAAACAAAAGACTCGCAAAAAAAATCTGGGGAAGCCGTGCAAGATGCCTTAACTCAGTTAAAAGCTATGACTGGGTTTAAAGGTGGCGACGCTGAGAAACAGTACAATAAGTATAATGACGCCTACACTAAGGCGGAAAAGCGCGCTCTAGAGGTTAAAGCCAATATTAAACAAGTGCAAAATATTGCAAATGATTTATTTGAAGAGTGGGAAAAAGAAATCGAGCAAATTTCAACTCCAGACTTAAAAGAAAAAAGTCGCACCTCTTTAAATTCAACTAAATCAAAATATGCTAATCTAGAAGTATCTTTAAAAAAGTCAGAAGCTAAACTAGACCCTGTTCTAAAAAAACTTAAAGATCATGTTTTATTTTTAAAACACAATTTAAATGCTAAAGCTTTTTCGGCACTGACAACAGAAACTGTTAAAATCCAAAAGGATATAGACTCTCTTGTTATAGATCTTAATAAATCCATCGCAGAAGCAGAAAAATTAACCGCAGAATTATAATATACATTTAAAAAACAGAACTCTAGAAACGAAAAAATCTCTCAGTTAAATGATCTGAATCCCCAAAAAAGCGGATATAGTCTAAAAAGACGTTATCAGATCAAAAAAGTGAGAGCTTCTTTTTGAATATAACCTTAATTAATTATTTTTTCGTCCAAGCAATGCTCTATAAAATACAAGCAATAAAATAGCTCCACCAACTGAGGCTATAAAACCTGCTTTCTCCTTTTGTTACAAAAAATTATTTCTTATTCCAATTTAACGGCTCGCAAAGCTCAACAAATCTCTCCGTGCGTGCACCTCTAGATCCTTTTACTGTAATCAAATCTCCAGCTTTGATTGTGTTTAAAAAATGCTGCCCCATAGATTCAGATAAATCAGAGTCGACACGATAATGCTTATAATCACTCTTTTTTAAACCACTTTCAAAGTCTTTGTAGTTTTCACCGATAAAGTAAATAAAATCATAGCCGCTCATTGAAGCCGCAAAACCCAGCTCAAAATGCATCTCTTGCGCTTTATCCCCTAGTTCTTTCATTTGGCCAAACACACCAATCTTCTTACCAAGCGGTTTTAATAAAGGAATATTCTCGAGCAGCGCTTTCATACTGTCTGGATTTGCATTATAGCCATCGAACAGAACTTGAACGCCTATACCCGTCACCACGAACTGATTTCTTCCCCAAGTAGATTTACATTCTGGCAAAGCTTTCCAAATTTTTTCAGCAGGCATACCTACAGCATAGGCTAAATTAGCCGCAGCCATCAAATTCGTTAAGTTTTGTTTTCCGAATACAGGAACCTCAGCACTTCCCCAATGAGCCGCTATATTTCCAGAAACTTTCAATCCATGCGCAGACAATTCTTCGATTTTAAAATACACATCGGCATCTTTATTTTTTTCTGAAAAACTTAACATACGGCTAGCAGGGTACTTTTTAGCCACTGGATACATCATATCGAATGTTAAATCTTGATCTTGATTAAAAATCCTGACTGTATCCTCTCGAGAAGCCATGTAAATTTCTGCTTTAGCTTCTGCTATTTTCTTCTGTGTCCCGAAAAACTCAATATGAGCTTGACCAACCATTGTACACACTACGTAATCAGGATCTGCAATGTTAACCAACTCAGTTAACTCACCAGCATGGTTCATTCCCATCTCTACAACTGCAAAATCTGTGTTCTTAGGAATTTGCAACAGAGTTAACGGCACACCCCAATGGTTGTTGAAACTTCCTTGGTTATAATGTGTTTTCTTAAATGTGTTTAAAATTGCTGCCGTAAATTCTTTAGTTGTTGTCTTGCCATTGGAGCCTGTAATTCCGATGATTCGCGTTTGTAAGGTTTTACGATACTTATGAGCAAAGGATTGTAAAGCTTTTAACGTATCTTGAACTTGTATAATATAAACTTTAGATTTTAAATCATTAAACTTCTCATCAAGTGCGTGAACAATTAAAACCTCAGCACCGGCTGTTACGGCTTTGTCCAAATAATCATGAGCATCATAGCTCTCCCCTTTTAAGGCAAAAAACACTTTCTGCTTTAAATCTTGTCGCGTATCCGTCCCAACTTCTGAAAAAAATACATTTGCGTAATCTCGCTTCTGTGTAAAGGAAGAAACTATTTGCCCTTGAGTCCATTGAGTTATCTGTTCAAGACTCCATTTGTTTTCTGTATTAGAGCGTTCTGAAAATGTCTCTGACATATATTTATCTCCTCAATTAACTCTCTTTAAGATATTTTTGCGCTAATTCATAATCACTGAAATATTTTTTCTCTGTACCTATTATTTGGTAATCCTCATGGCCTTTGCCCGCAATCAAAATAACATCACCATCTTCCGCTTTTGTAATCGCTAACTTTATGGCCGCGTCACGATCTTCTTGCACTGTAAACTGACTAAAACCAACAGGTAGACCTTTTTGAATATCCGCTATAATAGTTAAAGGATCTTCTGTGCGCGGATTATCAGATGTAATGTAAACATAATCACTTAAACGAGCGGCAATCTCGGCCATTTTTGGCCTTTTAGTTTTATCACGATCACCTCCACACCCAAATACAGTCATAATTTTATTTGCACGCTCACCTGATTTAATTGAATCCTGACGAATTTTTTGCAGAGATTTTAAAGAGTTCTCGAGGGCATCAGGGGTATGCGCGTAATCTATAAAAACAACGCACTTATCTTGCGAATTTTGTGTTAATACTCTTTGCAAACGACCGGGTATTCCAGCGAAATGTGTTAAAGCACGCATACTTTGTTCAAGGGAAACTCCACATGTTAAAGCCGCGGCCATACTGGCTACAACATTGTACACAGTATGTCTACCTGTTAAAGGTACTTTAACATGAATAGACTCTAAGGGAGTTTTTAATTCAAATTCTGTTTCCGCAAAGTTCATTTTTAAAATTTTAAACTGAAAATCAGCTTCATTTTGCCCGTAAGTCCATCCGATAACAGGATCAGCTAAACGTAAACGTCGACCAAACTCATCATCTATATTCACCACAGCAAATAAAGGTCGTTTCAATGAAAACCACATCAAATCAGTGAAAAGCTTTTGTTTAGCTTCAAAATAATGCTTCATCGTTTTATGGTAATCCAAATGATCATGTGTAAGATTCGTAAAGATAACAGTATTAAAATGCACGCTGTCAGCGCGCTTTTGCTCTAATGCATGAGAGGAAACTTCGAGAGCTGCTGCGTAAGCACCCTCACTAACAAATTCATGTAGTCGGCCTTGCAATGTTATGGGATCAGGTGTGGTCATTTGCGAATCCCATATCCGATCACCTACACGATGATTGATCGTTCCCATGACACCTGTAAGTTTCTTATGCGCGTTTAGTATATGTTCTAACAAATAAGTAATTGATGTTTTTCCGTTAGTTCCGGTCACTCCAAAACAAAACAATTTCTGTGAGGGATAATCATAAAACCTAGCTGCTAGTAAATCCAGCATCTGCCTTGAATCTGCAACCTTTAACACTAAACCTGAAAAGCTCTGAGGAACGGCATCAAAATTTTCTACAACTAGAGCGATTGCTCCGCCTCGAATCGCTTGATCAATATAATCATGACCGTCACTTTGAGTGCCCTTTATAGCAATAAAAAGTGTATTAGGCTGAACTTTTCGCGCATCAAAGCATATTCCTACAATATCAGCATTCAAAAGCTCTGGCTGAGAAGGTGACTTAATATTCTGTCCTGACAAGTCATAAAATGATAATAAATGCTGTAGTTTCACAAAGAAAATAATAGAATACTTTTTATGCGAGAGCAAAGTTTAAAAAGAATAGAATATTTCGATCATGTGACAGATCCCAATGCCCCTTGGGTAATCCTTTTTCATGGATTTGGAGCTGATGCCCATGACCTTGAGGGTTTAAAGGATTACATTCATACAAATAAACCTGTTAATTTCCGATTTCCCAATGGTATATACGAAGTTCCTATTGGCCCGGGATGGACAGGACGTGCTTGGTGGAAACTCACGTTAAACTCTTTACCTCATGATTGGAGTGATCACACTCCGGATGAAATGGCTTCACTAGTTCCCTCACTCATTAAAATGATTTCTGACTTAAATGTTCCTTGGAATAAAATTATTCTTGGAGGATTTTCGCAAGGTGCAATGCTTGCGACAGAACTTTACTTACAAGCTCCCGAAACACCTCTAGGGTTAATTAGTATGTCTGGAAGTTTAATTCGCCA
>JBKBTW010000154.1:0-6789 GCA_046291245.1 Pseudobdellovibrio sp.
TTTATTTTGTCCTCTTTTTTGCAGACTAGATAAATATTTAATATCAGGAGCTATGCCTACTTTTTCTGACAACATTGCAATTTTAGCGACCTCATTATCTACATTACGATAGTACGATGCAGCTTCGGCTTTGGCTAAAGCGATTTTAAGAGAAGCTATTTTTCCAGATGTCCAATATTGTTTTTGTTTGTCTTTAGGGATTATCAGAGCTTTAGATTTATTGCATTTGTTTAAGTACTCAAGTTCAAACGAAATATCTCTATATTTGTAGTCATTGATAATTGTGTTATAGATGACTGAGTTTGGTTGAGAGGGTATGCAAGTGATTGTGTATTCACCAGCGAGGGAGAATGAACACTGTATAAAGATATAAGTAGTAATACCTAAGAATATAGAATATCTCACACTTAAATATCGGTATTTACAGATATAAAGTTAATTAATTTTGAGTCTTTAAACTCGTTTTGATTTCAAGTCAAAACTCTCAACTAAAGTGCAGTATTAGTTTTATAACTAAAATCATCACAATTAGCCTTAAGTACTCTTTAGCAACAAGCGCAAATCGACGATAGCGAACATTGGTTCGTTTTTCATAGATCGGATTTCGTAAAATTCTTTGGCAATCTGATTCTATATAAAGCTGTTAGACTCGATGCTAACAGCTTATGTCTTTTTTTAGTCTAAGTTTTCAGGATTTGAAATTTCTTTCTGGCGAAGCTCTATTTTTTGTAGGAGCTCCTCTTTTTGTTGAGTCCAGAATAAATAATCATCAAAAGTGAGTTCATAAGACAGTAAACCCAGTTTTAAACCCAGCTCGAAACTGAGATTATTCACAACAGCTCTGCGTCTGCGTTCTCCTTTTTTCAAATAAATATCACGACGAGATAAAGTTTGAACCATTTGCATAGCAAAAACGATAGAGACTAGCTCGGCTTTAAAAATACCTAGTTCATCCCGACAAAACATTTGAAAGTGCGGGTTTTCTGAAACTTCGGTAATATTAAAATTATAGCCAGAGTGAGCAATTAAAAACGCATAAAGAATTGCAGAAAATAATTCTATGGGATCATGAACATTGATATCAACAGAGGGTATTTTTTGAATAAGAGCTAGAAACTCTTCAACTTTATCGGGTTGTTGCCAGAGCTCATCAAAGCTCGGGATGACGGCTTTGAAAATCCCCAGATCGAACATCTCCCAAAGTGCTAGATGAGGTTTAGAAAGTCTGAAAAACTTAAGCCACTCCTCACGTCGTCGTGGCAAAACTGATCTTTGAAGCTCGTTGACATGATCACTAATGGCTTTTCTAAGCTCAGGCTCAATTTGGAAGCCAAGCTTTTGAGAGAGGCGCACAGCTCTTAAAATACGAATAGGATCTTCTTTAAGGCGAGCAACGGGCTCTCCAATGACGCGAAGGGTGTTAGACTCTATATCAGATAATCCACCACAGTAATCAACGAGATCTTCAGATAAAGGGTCGTAAAACAAAGCATTTATTGTAAAGTCACGTCTGAAAGAATCTTCTTTGAGAGTACCAAAAAAATTGTCTTCTACATAGTTGAGGTCATTTTCAGATACGGTTTGAAGCTCTTCAACAGTAGCTTCGCGGCGGTAAGTAGCCACTTCGAAAATTTTTTCACCTCGTTTGGCGTGAACAAGTTTGAAACGACGGCCAATAATAAAACAATAAGGGACTCTTTTTTTTACTTCATTTGGTAAGGCATTAGTCGCAATATCAAAATCTTTAGGCTTGAGGCCAACAAGCAAATCGCGAACACCTCCACCAACTAAATAGCCATCGTAACCATTGTTTTTAAGCTTTTTGATAATATCAATCGCTTGCGGGTCAATATCATTAAAGGCTTGTTTTAGAATGTTTTTAAATGATTGTGTTGGCATGTCTTTCTATTTTTTAATTGAGGAATTTCCGCTAGTCGAGTACTTAGTTAAATGATGAGTTTTTTATCTAACTTTCATTATTCAGTTTTAGGAACAAATACGCAAGAGCGAGTTGTTTTCGTTCATGGTTTGATGGCATTTGCGGCAAATTGGCGAAAAATAGCAAGTCGTATGGAAAATGATTTTCAATGCCTTATTTACGATCAAAGAGGTCATGGAAGATCTTTTAAACCAGAACATGGTTATTCTCCTGAAATATTCGCTGAAGATTTAGACAAGATAACTACTGAGTTAGGTTGGGATAGATTTCATTTGGTTGGCCACTCAATGGGTGGACGTAATGTTATGGTTTTTGCTCATATGTTTCCAGATAAAGTCAGAACCTTAACGATTGAAGACATGGGGCCAGAGGCTGATTCGCAAATGCTAGATTATTATAAAAATATGCTCGATTTGGTGCCAACACCATTTGCATCAAAAGACGCAGTCAAAAGTTTTTTTGAGAGCGATTTTAAAAGAGGATTTAAATCTAAAGAACCGCCTACAGTTTTAGCCACGTTTTTACAAGCCAATATTGAAGAAAAAAACAGCGGTTTATATGATTGGCGTTTTTCAAAAAAGGCTATTTATGAAATTGTTCACGAAGGGCACATCAAGGATCGTTGGTTAGAGGTGAGCAGCTTTAAAATGCCTGTTTTATTAATACGTGGAGAAAAATCGCACATTTTTAAACACGAGACTTACGAAAAAATGCTCGCTGTAAATCCAAATATTCAGGGTGTAGAGATAGCAGGTGCAGGCCATTGGATTCATTATGAAAAGTACGAAGAATTTGAGAGAATTTTAAGGCAGTTTATCACCTCTAACAACGCATAACATCAGGTCAGTCTTATGAGGCCTTATTTTGAGTAAATGAGTGACTTCATGACGATTGAAGTTTATCAAAATAAGTTTATGAAATACGTAGATCTCGAATTAGATAGTCGATTACAAGCCGCCATCAGCGCCCTTGGATATTCAGAAGCAACCCCTATTCAACAGCAATCATTTTTACCTATAGTTCAGGGTAAAGATGTTGCGGGCCTTGCGCAAACAGGAACAGGTAAAACAGCAGCTTTTTTAATTCCATTAATAGAGCGTATCTTGAAAGCAGAAACTCAACCTGAACATGAGCGAGCTTTTAAGGATTGGACAGCCTATAGCACAATTTTAATTTTAGTTCCTACGCGCGAATTAGCTGATCAGATTCATGAGAACATAAAAAAATTAACTCAAGGGACTGGTCTTAAATCATTTCCACTTTATGGTGGAACGGGTTATGAAAAACAAAAAGAAGCTTTATCGTCTAATTTGCAATTCATTGTATCTACGCCAGGACGATTGATTGATTTATATAAAGAGCACTTTGTTGATTTTAAAAAAGTAAAAGCTATAGTTTTTGATGAAGCTGATCGCATGTTTGATATGGGTTTTAAAGATGATATGAAATACATCTTAAGTCGTATTGAGCGAAATCGTCAGTTTTTAGTTTTCAGTGCTACGCTTAATTTTGATGTTCTGAATACAGCGTATCAGTTTGGTTCTGAACCAGTTGAAATTAATATTTCAAAAGATGTGGCTAAAGCAGATAATGTAAAAGATGCTATTTTTCATATTGGACATGAGGAGAAGCCGCAGCATTTGTTATCAGTTCTTAAAAAAGAGAATCCTACACAAACGATTATTTTTACAAATTTTAAAAATAATGTTGATCGAATAGCTCACTTTCTGACTTCAAATGGTATTCCAGCTATGGGGATATCAAGCTTAATGAGCCAAAGTCAGCGTAACTTAGTGATATCTAAATTTAAAGAAACAAATAACCAAAATGTTTTAGTTGCAACAGACGTAGCAGCACGTGGATTGGATATCTCGAACGTTGATTTAGTGATTAATTATGAATTACCTCAAGACTGTGAGTCCTATGTTCATAGAATTGGACGCACAGGGAGAGCGGGACAGACTGGGAAGGCGTTTTCTTTAGTATGTGATCGTGACGTAGAATCTTTATCTAGGATAGAAGAGTACACAAAAAAGAAAATAGAAATAGACTATCTAGAAGATGGTGATTTGATCAAAGACTTTAAAGGTATAGCCGATTCAGAACCAAGATTTAAAAAATCTTTTGATTCTAAAAATCAAAATGGTGGAAGATCCTTTAAATCAGGTCAGCAGAAAAAAACGGGTTATAATAAAGATCATGATAAAAAACGTTCTCCGCATAAAAAGCATGACCGATATCAAAATCCGCAAGGTGAATCTGCTGGAAATTCAAAACCAGTAAGTGCAGATCAACGTTTTGATAAAAATATGAAAAACAATCGCGGTGATTTTCAGCAGCGTCATGATAAAAAACCATTTCATAAACAAAATGAACAAAATAGTAAACATAGAAAATCTGATCACAATCAATTTTCTTCTCAACATAAGAATTTTGCTTCAAAAAATCAGAACAAAAATAATTTAAAAAATAAAGAGACTATTTCTAGTAAAAAGTCTGGTCTAGGCCAGACTGTGAAGTCATTTTTTAAAAGATTATTTGGCTAATTTTTTTTAAATCATGCTAGCATTTCAATATGTTTAATTTAGAGAAATGCTTAGTATTTTCATTTATGTTATGTTTATCAGTGCGAGCATGGTCTGCAGAAAAAAGTGCGGCCACGGCGCCGGTAGGGACACCTATTCCAACTACGAGTACCAATATAAAAGCTAACTCGTGGAACGAGTTAAAAATTTCACAAGGTGTAAATATTCGTACCTTATTGGGTGATCGTTTTTGCTCCTTAAAAAAGGATACGCGGGTAAAGCCTTTAGCCATCAGTAAAGATAGAGAACTCATTGAAGTTTTAGTTAATGTTAAAGATTGTCCAAAAAACTCTACAGGATTTGTAGATATGCATTATTTATTACCTGCGGATCGTAAACCTGGGGCAAACTACGATGAAGCTTTAGTGGATATCGAAGGGTTAAGTTTACGTGCATCGCCCAGAATGACGAGTGATGCTTATCTCTGTTCTTTACCTAAATCTACTGAACTTATGCTCTATGATGAGTTCGTTAAGAACGATATTACAACAATGCGTAAGGTTGGTTTGAAAGATCCTGTAGAAGGATGTCCAAGTGAAGGATGGGTTTCAACGAGTTATTTAAAACCAGATGTAGACTTTAGTGGTCTTAAAGTTAAGGACAGACCAGCTAACAAACCAAAAATTAATTCTGAAAGTGGAAATGTTAAAGATTGTAAAGACTGTTCGGTAGAAGCCGTTGGTGGGTCTAAAAATGTTGATAACCTCAAAGCGGTTGTAGGTAGTTTGGATACTACAGCAACAGCATCTGCGGCTGTTGATATTGAAGAAGAAGCTAGAATCAAAAATCCATTTATAGAGGCTGTTAAAAAGCTAGAACTGTCTGGAAAATGTGATAAATCTATTCCTTATCCATGTAGTCGTGGTTTGATAAGCATGCCTGTCATAGGAAAAAATGCGGGATTTTGCGGGTCTAACCGTTATAATCCGGATAGTTTGAATGATTTAACAGTAGATACATATGCAGCTCCTCATACGGCTTGTGCTATGGTTGCTATGGTTCAAGAATGGAAAAAAACTCATTGTCCTAATAATGATGATGGTTGCAGATTCTCTTGGGGCGATATTTCTCATAGAACAAAACCTCGATGGGATGGTCATAATTCACACACGGATGGAGAGTGCATTGATATTAGACCTATGCGTAAAGGTTCATTTTCAAATTTAGGTTTAACGTGGAAGCAGTCTCAATATGATCAAGATACAACGAAAAAATTTATAGAGTTTGCGAAAGGCTTAGGGGCTACTGAGATTTATTTTAATGATCCTAAAGTGATCAACGACTCTTCATTAGGGGTAAAACATATCGGTGGTCATGATAATCATGTGCACTTATGCTTTCGTAAAAACGATAAAGTTAAAAAAACTTGTAACGAGTTAAAGGTAGATAAAAATATATGTCCAGAGTTGCAGTAATATTATTAGTTTTTGGATTGTTGTCAGTATTTGTTCTTAAAGTGCAGGCAAATGACTCTTGCTCTGAGTATGTAAAAATATACGCGGGTTATGATGAGTTAGTGAATGGAAAACTGGTGCAAAAATACTCTGTAGGCGAAATGATGGAGTGGACAAAGGACTCTACATTTGATGGGTTTTTACTGACAGATAAAGTGCCAAGTGAAAATGTATTGGTTGATTTTGTTGTGAGTGGGGAAACAAGGGGGAAGGCGCTGAAAGTTTCACAAAAGGCTTTTTCGGCTTGGAAAAACAACTCGAGCTATAAACAAATTAAGTTAGACCTCAAAAAATTTCTTGTAAAACAAAAAATAAAAATCGGTTCTTACACAGTAGTTGTTAAGCATGGTGAAAAAATACTGTGCGAAGAAACGCAAGAGATTAATCTTCAAGGCCATTAACAAGATATTAAGGCGTAGTCAGGTTATTAAGCAACTGATGTAGATGTGTTTTTTCATCTTCTGATAATGGCAGGGGCATGAGGTTAGAAACCCAATAAGGGGCCCATACTCGGTAGTAATTTCCGACTGAAAAAGACTCACCTCGTGCAGCACGATCTCCAGACGACCCCATCCACCATCGTGTGTGATATGGTAAATCTTCACGCGGAATTGTTCTCAGTTCGCCATTGTATTTTACAGAACTTTTAACTCCAGTTAACAGGAGTGAAAGTTCATTTAAGGTTAGATTAACCGCTTTCTTGTCATCCATACTATCTATTGAGTAAACTGGTAGAGAAGATTTTAAGTCCAATTTTTCTGCTATAGCTTGAGCTACGGGGCCTATCGCTATGATAGCCTGAAGTTGAGAC
>JBKBTW010000155.1:0-6782 GCA_046291245.1 Pseudobdellovibrio sp.
CCACGTTCAGAAATGGTGAAGAGTTTTGATCAGGGGATTAAGGCCGCTGATATATTAGGATACCCTTTGATTTTACGTCCAAATTACACTTTAGGAGGAGGTGGGGGCGGTGTTGCCTATTCTCCAGAAGAGTATATGCAAATGCTGGCACAAGCTCTACATGAAAGCCCAACTTCAGAGGTTTTAGTTGAAGAGAGTATTTTAGGTTGGAAAGAGTTTGAGCTTGAGGTGATGCGTGATTCCTCAGGAACATTCGTCGTTGTGTGTTCTATTGAAAATTTTGACCCGTGCGGAGTTCACACAGGAGATTCAATAACAGTAGCACCCCAGCAAACATTAACAGATAGACAGTATCAAGAGATGCGGGACGAAGCTTGTAAGATTATTAATCGCGTGGGCATACAAACTGGGGGGGCAAATATTCAATTTGCAGTACATCCTAAAACGGGTGAGCGTGTTGTGATTGAAATGAACCCACGGGTTTCTAGATCATCAGCCTTAGCGAGTAAAGCCACAGGTTTTCCAATTGCAAAAATAGCAGCCTTATTAGCGATTGGTTATCAACTGCATGAGTTGCAAAATGATATCACTCAAGTCACACCCACGTGTTATGAACCAGCCCTCGATTACGTGGTCACTAAAATACCAAGATTTGCTTTTGAAAAATTTCAAGGATCAAAAGACTTGCTTACAACTCAAATGAAAAGCGTGGGTGAGGTGATGGCCATTGGAAGGACATTTCAGGAGTCTTTTATGAAGGCTATAGCTTCACTTGAGATGCACCCGGAAGCTATACCTGAGGTTGATTTTGATTTAGAAAAAGTCTCTTATCCTAACAGTCAAAGAGTGTGGCATATTTTTCAAGCGTTTAGGCATGGGTTGGGTTTATCTATGATTCATGAGCTTACGCAAATCACACCTTGGTTTTTAGAGCAAGTTGAAGCTGTTGTGAACTTTGAGACAGTTTTTAAAAATTCAGAATTAAATGTCGAATTGCTTTTAAAGGCTAAACGTTTTGGTTTTACTGATGAGCGTTTAGCAAAAATCAAAAATTTTTCTGCAGTTAACATTAGAAATTTAAGAAATAAATTTGGAATACGCCCTGCCTATTTGCAAGTTGACACCTGTGCGGGCGAGTTTGCATCTTCGACGCCTTATTACTACTCTACTTATTGGTCTAAACCAGAGCAAATGATAGCACTTCAGAATTTGTCAGTTGTAGCAATTATAGGAAGTGGTCCAAACAGAATTGGTCAGGGCATAGAGTTTGATTACTCATGTGTTAGAGGTGTGAAGGCATTGCAAAATCTGAACTATAAGGTGGCGATGATAAACTCCAATCCAGAAACCGTTTCTACGGATTATGACACTTCAGATATATTATTTTTTGAGCCTTTAACTTTTGAGCATATCAGTGAAGTTTTTTCTGCGATTAAACCCCAAGGATTTATCGCTCAGCTCGGAGGACAAACGCCCATTAATATCGCTAAAAACTTATCAGATGCGGGATTTAGATTGTTAGGTTCGTCTTTAAAATCAATTGATTTAGCTGAAGATCGAAAAAAATTTGCAGAAGTTTGTCGAGAGTTAGATTTGTTGATTCCAGCTTCTACAATGGTTGGAAGTTTATCTGAAGCTATCCAAAAAGAATCAGAGGTTGGCTATCCTATGATCTGTCGTCCAAGTTATGTTTTAGGTGGTCGACGTATGGAGGTTATTGAAAATCTTTCTGAATTAGAGTCTTATTTTGAACGACATAAAGAGTATATCAGTGCCAAAAGCCCGTGTTTAATGGATCAGTTTTTATCTGGAGCATTAGAAGTGGATGTAGATTTTATTCGCGCAAAAAACTGGAAGGTCTGTGGCGGAGTGATTGAGCATATAGAGGCTGCAGGTGTTCACTCAGGAGATAGTATGGGTGTTGTCCCTCCTCAAAGACTTAAAAAAGAAACTTTAGAGAAGATTGAGTCCATGAGTTCTCGTCTAGCGGATAAACTTGATGTTGAAGGACACTTGAATTTACAGTTAGCTATTAAAGATGACGACGTTTATGTTCTGGAAGCAAATCCAAGAAGTTCTAGATCGGTTCCATTTTTAGCGAAAGCAACAGGAATACCTTTAGTAGATTTAGGTATTAAAGCACAGCTGGGACTAGATTTATCAAAAGAAGAATTAAAAAAATACGACTGGCGTAGTTTACAGCAGGTGTGTGTAAAAGGTGTTGTCTTTCCGTTTAAAAAATTTCCGGAAAGTGATTCTATTTTAGGTCCAGAGATGAAATCAACAGGAGAATCTATGGGAAGAGCGAGCACTTATCCTGAAGCTTTAGTGAAAGCTTTTGTATCAAGTTCTTTAGCTTTACCACAAACAGGGGAGGTATTTCTCTCATTAAGAGATAAAGATAAGAAACCTTTATTGCCTGTGTTAAAAACTTTGGGCTCTCTAGGGTTTACTTTTTCAGGAACGCGAGGCACGGCAGAGTTTTTAAAAGAAAACGATATAGAGTGTTTGAGTTTGAACAAAGTTCATGAGGGTCGTCCTCATTGTGTGGATCGAATCAGATCGGGAGAAGTTCACTTTGTCATAAATACGACGGCGGGAAGGCATGCGATAGAAGCTAGTTTTGCTATACGCAGAGCGTGTACAGATTACAGTATACCATGTTTAACGGAAAGCGATGCTGCGGAGGCTTTTGTTCTAGCCTTAGAAAAAGCAAAGACTGGACGATTTGAAGTAAGTCATTTAAGCTTTTAAAATGATGAAATTGGCTTTAAAAAATACATATGTAATATCCTTGTTAACTGTCTTTCTTCTTGGTGGAGTCCACAGTTTTGCACAGACAAGCGCTGCGAGTAAACCATCGGCCATTACCTTAGGTATTATTCCAGGTGGAAATCCCGAGTCTGTAAAAAAAGAATCAAAGTATTTAGCTGAAAAGTTACAGGATAAGTTGGGATTGCCGGTTAATATTTATATATCTAAAAACTATGCGGGTTTAACTTCAGCGCTTAAAGATAAAAAAGTTGATTATGCATTTTTAACAGCGTTCAGTCTTGTTGAGGCCGAAGAATCAGTTGCATTAAAAGTTTTACTAAAAAAAACATGGGTTGGCCCATTTTATTATTCTTCTTTAGTAAGTTTAAAAAATAATTCAATTTCATCAGTCAAAGACTTTAAAAACAAAAGGATTTCTTTTGTCGATGAACAATCGACATCGGGATATATATATCCTTTGGTTTACCTGAAAAAACAGAATTTAAAGCTGGAGCAATTTTCTAAAGTCAAATTTTCAGGAAGCCATGCAGAGTCTGTGGCTCAGCTCGAAAAGAAGGAAAGCGATATTATTGCAGTTTTTTCGGATAACGAAAAAGGAACTGATGGAGCATGGACCAAATTCGGTAAGTTAAAAAAGGGTGCTTATAAAGTTTTGTGGGTAGGCGATGCTATCCCGAATGATCCATTTGTGGTACGTACGGATTTTTACGAAAAATATCCTATGTTCACTCATGATTTAATGTATCAAATGATTGAACTTCAAGATGATTTAATGATCAGAAAAAACATGTCTGAGGTGATGGGAGCAGGGGATTTGTTACCTGCTACATCTAAGCAATATGATCCAGTACGTGAAGTCAGAAAAGTTTTGAAAGACTAGGGCTTATGAAATTTATAGAAGTTAATGATCTCAAGAAATCTTTCCAAGCAGATTTTTATAAAAAACCTGCGGTTATTTTAAAGGGCATATCTTTCGCAATTCCTAAAGGTAAGTTTGTAGGTCTTATTGGTCCAAACGGAGCTGGTAAGACAACAACGATCAAGTGCTTGTTGCAATTCATATTTCCAGATTCTGGTCACATTCGCTATGGAGATAACCTTGATTTTGTAGCTTTCAAAAAAACTATAGGGTATTTGCCTGAACGTCCATTTTTCCAAGAGTTTTTAAGCGGTGAAGAATTTTTAAAATTGCACTGGGATTTGTCGGCAACAAAATCAACAGGTTTTAGCAAGCGCGCTGACGAGGTTCTTGAAATGGTTAAGTTATCGCATGCTAAAACGCGAAAACTTAAGGATTACTCTAAAGGTATGTTGCAAAGGATTGGTATAGCTCAGTCTTTAATCGCTTATCCGGAGTTTTTGATTTTAGATGAGCCTATGTCGGGACTAGACCCAGATGGCCGGATTTTGATTAAAGATATTTTAAAGGATCTTAAACGTACGGGCATCACAGTATTAATGAGTAGTCATTTGTTAGAGGATATAGACGAGTTATGTGAAGAGTTGGTTGTGATTCATCAAGGGGAGTGTTTTTTTAACGGTCCACTTGTGGATTTTAAAAAAGATTATCATAATTTACAGGAAGCCTATAAAGCATTTAAAGGTCAGTTTGAGGTTAATTACAACGTATGATGAGTTTATGGAAGTTGATGTACATCAACACTCAAGAGTGGATTCGGCTTAAGTTTTTTCAAATCGTTATTTTTCTATCACTGGTGTTTGTTTGTTTCAGTTATTTGTTGGGAGCTCTGAGCTTTGCTGAGCAAAAGCGCTTGATTGTGGATTTTGGTCTTGCAGGCATAGAAATATCATTAGTTTTTATAGCGGCGTTTTTTTCTACCCATTCGTTGGCTAAGGATATTGAGCGTAAAACAATTCTCGTTCTTCTTTCAAGACCTATACCGCGGTGGAAAGTGATATTGGGCTATTATGGAAGCCTTAAACTCTTGAATTTTTTTACTATCAGCGTTTTAGGAACAACTCTTTATTTTTTTATTAAGGGTGATCCGCATATTTTTTTAGGTAATTATCTAGTCGCTTTATTTGTTATTTTGCTAAAGTCTTTAATAGTCGGAAGTTTCGGGCTGTTTTTCAGTGTGATTGCGCGTCCGATGTTTGCATTTGTTTTAACACTCACATATTGGTTAGTCAGTTACTCAGTCGTAGAGTTAGAATTTTTTATAAAGAAAATAAATCCAGATTTGAGAGAAGGGGTAATGTATTTCTTTAATTTTACATTGCCACAGTTTTATAAATATAATTGGAAAACATACGGGTATTTAAAAGCCGCATTAAGTTCAGATCAAGTTGTGTGGGCTTTCGCTCATAGTGTAGCATGGATAGGATTATATTTAGTATTGGCATCAATAGTCTTCAGAAGGAAAGAAATTGTCTGAGTTATACCCATTAATTTATATTTTTATTTTTTTGTTAGGAGCTTGCTTTGGAAGTTTCGCAAATGTTTTAATTCATCGTCTTCCTTTGGAAGAGGGTATAACAGGCCGTAGTCGCTGTGCTCAATGTAGAGCTACGGTGAGTTGGTACCACAATGTACCGCTTATCTCTTATTTTTTATTAAAAGGTCGTTGCGCAAATTGCGGAGCAAAGTTCTCTCTCCAATATCCAATTGTTGAATTTCTAATGGCTTTATTATGGGTAGGGATATTCTACTTTTATGGAATGAGCTGGTTAACAGTCGAGTATTCTATAATGGCTTTTGGTTTAGTGGTTGGAAGTTTTATTGATTTAGAACATATGATTTTACCGGATGAAATCACTTTGGGAGGGTGTTTGTTAGGTCTTTTAGGGGCCGCCTTGAATCCAGAGAGAGAGTTCTTGGATGGTTTTTTCGGTTTTTTGTTCGGTGGCGGCGTCTTGTGGTTAGTTGCCTACATTTACTATGTTTTCACAGGTCGAGAAGGTCTAGGTGGTGGAGATATTAAATTATTAGCGTGGCTAGGGGCTATTTTGGGCTGGAAAGCTATTCCATTCATTATTTTATCTTCTTCAGTTTTAGGAAGTGTTGTTGGATTGTATATTTCAAGAAAAAGTACGGATAAACTTAAAGCTGTCATTCCATTTGGTCCATTTATCGCTTTAGGAGCTATTTTATATATTATGGGGATGAAGTCATTGGGTATATGGTATGTGGATTTATTTTTTCCACAATTTTAGAAGCCTTCTCATAAATTCCACTTCTTCGTTGCTGCGTCGTTGGCATATACTTTTAGAATCTCCTTTTTTCTCTTCGAACTGGGATTTATGAGATAACTTCTCTAGTCTAGTTGCCATTTTCAGAATTTATGAGGAGCGTATGTGCTCGACTTTCAAAGGGTTTTTGAACTCATGACTGGACCAAGACTGTCGTAACTTTGACAAGACTCGCCGTAAGATCTGATAATTTTAGGTGGGGAGTTTGTATCAGCATGTTTTTCTCATCAAAAAAAGTGATTGGGCTAGATTTAGGTTCGAGTTCAATCAAAATGGCAGAGCTTAAGATTACTAATAGTGGTGCAGAGTTGGAAAACTTCGCATCGGTGCAAACGCCTGTTCAAGCAATGAGTAATGGTGAGATTACAGATCCTTTTTTGTTGGGTGAATCTATTAAGCTTTTGCATAAAGAGCAGAAGTTTTCGCGCAAGTCTACTTCTATAGGTATGTGGGGTAATTCTGCTATTGTGAAGAAAATATCACTTCCAAAGCGTGATCCGAAGGAGTTGCAAGAGCAAATTAAATTTGAGGCTCAACAGTACTTACCTTTTGATATTTCGCAAGTGACGTTAGAGCATCATATTCTCCCATTTTCTATGAATGCTGATATGATGGATGTTTTAATTATTGCAGCTCAAAATGATTTCATTACTAAATACGTCGAAACGACGGCATTTGCAGGGTTAAATTGTAAAATAGTTGATATTAGCAGTTTAGCATTAGCGAATATATTTGAGTTTAATTACGGTAAAGTAAACGAACCGGTTGCTTTATTTAATTTTGGTGCTTCATCAACT
>JBKBTW010000156.1:0-6756 GCA_046291245.1 Pseudobdellovibrio sp.
AAAAGCTGAGTTTGAAATTTAAATTACAACTTTTTAATTGTTTTTTGATAAAATTTTAAGAGATTATCTCATATTGAGATCAGATATGAATTGCTAGATATATGTAAAGAGAGAAAGAGTATAATAATATTTATGAGTTTTTCATGGTGGAAAAATCTATCAATAAGTAAAAAGCTATTTACCGTAGTTGGTGTAATGGCAATGTTAATAGCTTTGGAGCTTTTTACATTAATTTTTGCTATGAATACTTTATCCGCGGTTAGGGCTTTAGTTGCTGGTGAAGCAATGTGGTCGAAATCTCAAAAAATGGCGGTTTATTATTTATATCAATATGCAATTACAGAGAATAATAAATTTTATTTATTGTATAAAGAACAGCTCGAAGTTCCTTTGGGCGATCGTAAAGCTCGAATAGCACTAGAGAATTATCCCATAGACAAACAAGCAGTGTATGATGGTTTTGTCCAAGGCAAGGTTCATCCAGATGATATACCAGCAGTAGTGAGTCTTATAGAAAGATTTTACTTTATCTCTTATATGCAAAAAACAATTGCTGTTTGGAAAAAAGGTGATGCTAGCATAGACGAGCTGATGCATTTAGGTGAACAGCTACATCAAACTATTGAAAAAAAGAAATCTAGTACTCAAAGTACCTATCGTATAGATGTTTCAGAAATAATAAATAAAATTACGGTTTTGGATCAGCAACTGACACGAGATGAAAACGAGTTTTCATATGTGCTAGGCGAGGCTTCAAGGTGGTTGGAGAGGATTCTTTTAACCCTTTTATTGGCAGCAGTTTTTACCATAGAGTGTACTGGTTTGTATTTAACATTTAAGTTTTCAAAAAACATTAGCCGTGCTTTTACAGATATAAGTACAGCCGTTAAATCTATTGGAGAGGGTCAGTTTGGGCAGCGTTTAGAGATACGCTCACAAGATGAATTAGGACAATTAGCCGAGTCTATTAACAAAATGGCTCATAACTTGCAAAAACAAATTCAAGAAAGAGAAAGTGCTGAGCATGCGAGTCAGTCTAAAAATTTATTTTTAGCAAATATGAGTCACGAAATGAGAACACCTCTTAATGCTATTTTAGGATTTTCTGATATATTACAAGATCATTCCATTGCAGAAAGCGATAGAAGTCGATATTTAGCTATTATTAAGCGTACTGGAGAAAGTCTAACAACTATTATTAATGATGTATTAGATATATCAAAAATTGAAGCTGAAAAGGTAGAGCTTAATTTGTCAGAATTTTCTCTTACACAGACTCTGTCAGATATTTTTACGTTTTTAAAAATTAGATCCGACGAAAAAGGTATAGATTTGATAATAGAAAAAAATGGAGAAGTGGCTGACTATATATTTTCAGATCAAACAAGATTAAGACAAATATTGATTAACATAATAGGAAATTCTATAAAATTTACGGATGCAGGATATGTTAAACTCACTTATGAGGTGCGAGAAGATAAAATTTACTTTTTTGTAAGTGATACAGGTAAAGGAATTTCGCATGAGAATAGACATCACTTGTTTAAACCTTTTTCGCAAGGTGATAACTCCATACGTAAAAAATATGGTGGTACAGGCCTTGGTTTAACCATTGCGAAAAAACTTTCACAATTATTAGGAGGCGATACTGGTTTGCTAGAAAGTACACCTGGCAAAGGCAGCGTATTTTTTGTAAACCTCAGTTATAAACCAGTTTACAAAAAGCAAGAAACTTTAAATTTTATAAACTCAACTCAAAGTATAAATTTAACTGGAAAAAATATTTTAGTTGTTGATGATTCTCTGGATAATCAAATATTACTAGAGTTTTATTTGTTAAAACAAAACGCCAAAGTTGATTTTGCTAGTAATGGTGAAGAGTGTGTAAATCAAATACAACAAAAAAATTACGATCTCATTTTAATGGATATGCAAATGCCTATTATGGATGGTTATACAGCCACTCAAAAAATTAGACAAATGGGTTTACAAACTCCTATCATTGCTATTACAGGTTATGCCATGAAAGAAGATCAGCAAAAATGTTTAGATGTGGGGTGTAATGAGTTTATCACTAAACCGCTCAATAAAAACAAACTATTTTCAGCTTTAAATAAATATTGTGCTTAGCATTTAGAGTTCTAAATGCTTAATTTTTTTTAAAAACTTTTCATGAAATACTTGTTCCATTGTATATAATCCAGAAGGCTTCTCATGCAGCCATTTTCCCGCAAATGCAGCGCCAGCTCCAAAAGCAGCGCGATTAATACTTTCATGAATAAGACGTATGGTTTGATTTGGTAATCCAAAAATTACTTCATGTTTCCCAACAACGCCTCCAACTCTAATTGAATTAACCTGTCTTTTGATTCTAAATTAAGATGGTTAACAAGTCTCAGAGCAGTGCCTGAAAATTTCTTTTTTATCTCTAAAGTGTTCTTCAACAACCTCAATACAGCACGAGGCACTATGGATTTTAATAGTTTTGACGATATCATTAGCCAATTAATCCTGAGAGTGATATTGAGTGAAGACAAAAAAGCTGTCTTTTTTGCAGCTTGTTTTATAATTTTCGAATCATCATCGGTGCATTTGGATATAGCCATTACGATTCGGACTCCAGCATCGGCATTATGTTAGTAGAGTTTACGGCCTGATTTGGATGAAAAATCGATAATAATATCCACGGGTGATTTCACAAAAATTTTTTTATCAAACTCTTTTTGAGTAACAAAAGGAGCAAAGTTATCATTAAAACCAAGTGCATGACTTCCATATGTTAAACCGGGTTGTGTATGTCGACGACAAACCCACTCTAGAGATAAAGAAGGGTCGTTAACAAGCTCCTTAGCTACAACCGAGCCAGTTCTACCAAATCCCAAAAGACCAACGCGTATAGACATAAAAATCCCTCCTGTAACGGACATTTTTGCTAAAAAAACACAGAAAGGTCAAATAACCTAGGCTGAGAACTAATTAAATGGATAAGGAGATAAAAAACCGGACTTAATGCCGTTATATGTTGTGTTGTAAAACTTTGAAAATATTCTTAACAGAAACAATGTTTTACATCTACGAAAAATATCTGCTATGAATTTTATATGAAGAATTTTTATACATTTTTATTTTTTATATCTTTCTCTGTTCTAACATATGCTCAATCATCATCAGTGTTATGTGGAGCAACTAACAATAGAAACATTCAATTTACTAAAGGAATTGAGCCTCGTCATAATACGGGGACTATTGAGGTTGTTACATGGAACGTTTTAAAGTTTCAGCGTGATAATTCTGTAAGAGATATGCTGTCTATAGCGAATGCTTCAGATATTTTATTTTTACAAGAAGCTGTCCACAGCGGTAATTTTCAAAATAAGTTTGAGTTAGGGGCTGGTTTAGATTGGACATTCTATAAAAGTTTTTGCCAATTTAATAGATCTGCTACGGGTGTTCAAACTGGAACGCGTTTTCCTCAGCTTGAAGTTAAAACCGTAGTCGCTCCGGGTTATGAGCCTATATTAAGAACACCAAAGGTTTCTGGTTTATCTATTATAGAAATAAATAGTGTTAAAATTTTATTGGTTAATATTCATGGACTTAACTTTAACCAAGGTGAAGAGTTTGAAAAGCACATTGATCAAATATCCATGATCATTGGTCAGTTCTCTGGACCTGTGATTTGGGCTGGTGATTTTAATACTTGGAATGAGACAAGAATGACTTACCTAAAAAACACGGTAGATTCTTTGGGATTAGTGTTTTTAATGCCTAAAAACGATAATAGATCTGAAAAATTAGATCATATTATTGTACGTGGATTTAAAGCTAAATCTATAGAAGTCTTAGATACGTATCAAACATCAGATCATTTTCCGGTTAGAGCCGAGCTAGAATTTCTTCAATAGTTCTTTCTACAATAAGCATATCAATATGCTCTTGGCTGATAAGACCTGTTTTTACACAGGTCTTTAAAAATAAAATAAAGTGGTCATAGTAACCATTATGATTAAGAATAGCTATTGGCTTATCGTGTAGTTTAATTTGTCTCCAGGTGATAATTTCGTTCAGTTCATCATGTGTGCCAAATCCACCGGGTAATGCAATAAAAGCATCAGACATTTCCATCATTTTTAATTTTCTTTCATGCATAGAATCAACGGTAATTAATTCCGTTAAATGATTATGAGAAACTTCAAAGTCAAAAATAACTTTAGGCATAATACCAATAACTGATCCCTTCGCTTCAAGTGCGCCATTGGCCACATGACCCATTAATCCTACATTAGCGCCACCGTAGATTATATTATAACCTGAAAGGGCTAGTTGCTTTCCAACATCAAAGGCCGTATTTAAAAGAGTAACGTCATGACCATTTTTAGAGCCGCAGTAAACACAGATAGATCTTTTTGAAGACATAAATTCACCTTTTTTAAAAAATTAAGCAGTAATTTTAATATGACTAGAAAGCTCGACAGTGTTTTTGTTGACAGTAAACATTTGGGATAACCCGATAGTTTCTTTAATTTTTTTAATCGACTCTTCATATAAATCATATTTTTGATTGTAATAATAGCAAGCTGAGAGGTCACAAAGCACCCCTATGTGTTCGCCATAATTATAAATAATGGACAGAAGTTGTTCCTCTGCTTTTTCGTAATTTGATTTGTGAAAATAAGCCATAGCTTCTTTGTGCAAAAGAATCCTTTGATTTGTATTTTTTAAATTATGGGCTCTCATAATAAATTCCTTAGTTAATTAAAAAATGATGTTTTAAAATCATTCTTGTAATTCTATATGTATCAAACTGAGACAAAAAATAAAAAGGTCATAGTTTTTTATTTTTATAAAAATAAGTATTGCAAAAAACATGTAATCTTGTGCGGGACTTATTCATTTAGAGCTTAGTAAAAAAGCTGGCAGAATTTTTTGCTCCTCAGATGTATAAATTTTTGACAGCAAAATTTTCATTTTTTGAATAACTGTCGTTGTTCGTTTTCAGATGATGAAAACGATTTATACAGTCTTATAAAGAATATAGTTTTTTAAGGAGCTAATCTCATAAATCAAAAGAAAACGGGCATAACAACAAAAAATATTGTATGAGAGCTATGGGATAAATGTCAGTAAAATGACCTAAAAAACAATATTGGTGTGGTTTATGTGGAAAGTTAAGAATTATAAAAATGCATTTTTAGTTATAAGTGTTATAGTGGCATTATTTTTTTTACAAAATAATGCATGGGCACAGAATTCTGGATTTACTCAAAAATATCGCATTATGTTTGTTAACAGCACGGGTGATAAATTTATCCCTGTACAAGATATAACTAAAATTTCTGAGAATGACTTAATTGAAAAAGATATTAAGGCCGCTTTTTTAAGTTCAGTATCGAAGTCGTTCATCAGTTTTGCATTATCTAAACAAGGATCTAAAGAATCATTCAGTGATTTAACATCAAAAGAAAGTATTTTAAATTTTTTGTCTCTATCTGAAAACAATTTAAAAGAAGATCTGGGTAAATTGTTATCTAAGGTAAAAAATTATCCAATTAACAAAACAATTTTAATAATACCTCAAAAAGAAATAACTGATTTTTTTTATAAACCAGAAAAAATATCTATGGATAGATTTTCTGCAGCAAATGTACTGGCAGATAATGCATTTGCCGGATCATTTGATGAGGTGACTACGAATATTATTAAAAATTTTAAATATGATATCCTTTTTAATCAAATGGCAACGTTAGTTGCCTTAAAAGCGGATTTAAATTTAATAAGCCCAAATGACGTCAAATTAAATTTAAAAGTTTTGCTCAAAATAAATAAAACAACAATGCCGTTTACTGAGAAAAATGCTGTTGTAGAGTTTGAGACTTTGGAAATCCCTTCTGACGACACTTATATGTTAGCGAGTGCTAACAAGCAATTAGCGAATTTGCCTGAAAAATCAGAGTTGAAAATTACCTTTGGCGAATTCAATCAGTATAGTAAAGGTGATTTTAATTTGCACAATGATAAGAAAAATAGAAATAATCCCGTTTTGCGAGGAAAAGCTGTAAAGTCTGATCTTGTTAAAATAAAAATTGGAATTAACGATTTAATCATAGATCTTAAAAAAGCGGAAGCTACGAATATAAAAACTTTTACTCAGCCTGGGTTAAAATTTTTTAAATTTGATTTAATAAATAAAGGTTTAAACATTGAAAATGTTGATGAACAGTTTAGAACAGAAGTAAATAAGCAAATACAGTCTGAGTTATCGAAAGTAAATGCTAAGAAAGCTCAATTAATTGAACAAACATCTGACTGGAATAAAATAGTTAATGATTTATTAAATAAGGTGTTAAAGTAATATGAAAAATATAAACCCAATCTCGTGTTTTTTTCTTATTTTTTTCTTTGTATTTAATGTAAGCGCACAGAGCCTTAATCTCGCAGAAGGTTTGATTATAAGAAACCAGGTTGATATACAGCACAGAAAACTTAAAAGTTATTTAATGAATGAACTAGTGAAGGAAAAGTTGACGGATTGGTTATCACACCCTGCCAATAATAAATATGTTGTAGATTGCCAGTTTAAATTGCGCCCCTACTTTCACAATCCTTTGATTTTAGGATATATATGTTATCTCTCTCGCCAAGATCAACCCCAAAGAAGTTTATTGCTGGAGTTTGTGAAGCGTTATTATTTAGAAGTAGGATCAGCTTTATACGAGCTACAAAATGATCCACGTTATACATCAATAGATCAAGCTC
>JBKBTW010000157.1:0-6648 GCA_046291245.1 Pseudobdellovibrio sp.
TCAGCAGGTATGATAACAGCTTTCGCTGCTTCGATAACTCGATCAATATCTTGCTGTGTGACCTCTTTATTTTTGACAGCCACCATACCTTTTGAATCAAAAGAATGAATGTGCGAGCCACTTACAGAAACCCACACATCATGAACTTTTGATCCAGACATGAGCTCTGCTTCTTCTTTTGCTTTACGAATACAATCTGTCGTGGCTTCAATGTTAACCACAACACCCTGTTTTAAACCTGAATTAGGAGCGATCCCAACACCTGTTACTTCGATTTTGGGTAAATTATCTTTATCTTGAGTAATATGTGACATCACCAGCTTAACAGCTGAAGAGCCAATATCTAATGATGCTAGAACTGGTCCAGAATACTTTGAAGCACTCATCCCTAAGCCTTTCTAAAAGCCTCTAAATATACTGTTGATAACAAAGCTATCCATATCCTATTGATACAGTTATCAACTTTAGACGACCTAAGAGCTGTCTTCCCTTTTAATGCTCTTAAGTTACCTTGCTTACAGATGGTCACCCAACCTGTAAAAAGGTATTAGTCTTAGACAATAGTCTCCAGACTATTGTCCTTAATTTAAGCTTAAGGAGTCTGCTGCAACCTGACAAGAACTTTTTTAGAAAGATTTGCGTCTATGACGCGAGCTTTAAGATCTCGTTTTTCAAGATAATCTAGCACTTGCGATACCCGTGAAGACTTCACGGCAAATTGATCATCGCCTAATTTTATCTTTACATCGTTTTCAATAACTGAAACCCAGTACCCTTCTTTTTTATCAAAACCCACTTCAGAGATTATTTTATGACTTAGTTTTCCCTCTTCGGGTAGAGATTTTAAAAGCTCAATCGCCTTTTGTCTTTTCTCTTTATCTTTAACAAAAACATCCCCTTTTAAGAGAGCTAAACCAGGAGCTTGGCTTGTCTCTACGGGAGCAAGCATCTCTCCATCTACCGTAACAGGAACAACAACTCCTTTAGCTAATTGATTTGCATCCGCATAGAGATAACTTAATACATAAGGTTCAATTTCAATAATAAGCTCTGATGGCCATGAACGTGAGATTCTAAAATCTCTAATCCATCTTTGCATCTTTAATTTATTTGAAACTTGAGAGAGAGAGAACCTCCAAAGGGATTGTCCCTTATACTCAGAGAGCTGCTCATTTAATTTATCTAAATACGGCTTCGAAAAAACTTTTTGATCTTCCTTTGCTACAACAGACATACTAATAGTTTTTATATTAAAAAAACCATTTTGATCCAAAACATAAAAAGAACCAAACACACCCGCTGGCAACACAATTAACACCAAAAATAATTTAATATACACTTTAAATTTAGATAAATTCATTTACTCCACATCCTAATGACGCAAATCGACCTGCATCTACAGGTTAAATCATGTTTACTTCAAAAAACATCTGAAAATGTGTTGATATAAGTGAACAAATACAAATACAGACTTATGTCATTTTTATTTCATATCAAACTTAAGTCTAGCTCTGAATGCAGACTAGCAATTATGCTCACACTGCATATTTATTTGTACAGGGTAAAAAACTCGTACAAACTTATCAGCATGGAAATTAAATTTTGGGAACAAAACGCTGATCAATGGAACCAAACCCTTGAATCGGGTTTGTTTAAAAATAGATCCACGACAAACCAAGCTGTTTTAAATAGACTCAAACAACACAATCCAGACTCGCTTCTTGATATAGGCTGTGGAGAGGGGTGGTTAGCCAGACATTTAAATTCCGCAAACACGAAATACACTGCAAATTTTCTTAAACAAGATGGCTTATTTATAATTCAAACCTTACATCCACAGAATCTAAATCGCTATCACGATGGATGGATCACCGAAGACTTTAAAACTAGTCCTGCTCAGCTCATAAGTTCAATGAAGTGGTACGGACGAACTCTACATTCATGGATTAAATTATTTACCGTGTGCAATTTAAATCTTAAAAAAATAATATTTAAACTAAAATTAGCATTAATTCACTTTAAAAAATAAATTAATACTGAATCAAAGATTTAATCTCTTCATTCTTAAATGTCATTTTATTGAGAAACTTCAAATTAATCAGCACCAACACGTCAGATACTTTATAGCCTGCTTTTTCACATAAGCTAATCGCAGCTTTCAAAGTTCCACCTGTTGCCAAGACATCGTCACACACCACAACTTTTTGCGGTTTAGATGAAGGTGCTATTTCTAAAGTAGCTTCTCCATATTCAAGTTTATAGGATTCTTTAATTGTAGGAGGGGGCAATTTACCTGCTTTACGCAACGGCAAAAAACCTTTATTGAAATGCGAAGCCAATAATGAAGCAAAAATGAAACCGCGCGACTCTATCCCTACGAAAAGATCAACATCCTTCAAATCAATTAGCTTTCCAAAATCATCCGCTACTTTTTTTAAGCCTTCTGCATTTTGCAACAACGGAGAGACATCTCTAAAGAGAACACCTTGAATTGGAAAATCAGGAACGTCACGAATTAGATCTTTATAATTTAAACTCATGAGCCCAACATAATAAAAATTCTTTTTCGATACAATCTAAAACTAGACTTAACAGCTCTTTAATTTTTCTACGCAAATTTCGATATCTTACCAAGTTGTTAGCAAATCTGTTATTCAACCTTCCTCCTTGTCAGCCGGAAGCCCTATGACTTCTAAAAAGGAGATGGTTCAAACCGTACTTGCTTTTGGCATTTTTAAGGCCGCACACGTGGTTCCGACCGAGGCTTAGCAATACTAAGTCGCAGGGGAAGCAGCGCCGCAGAGAGCTCAGAGACTAAGGCTTTTAGAACATTTTTTTGCGTTGGCTGGATGGCAATATCCTTAAAACTTCACGATATTTCGCCACTGTTCTACGAGCGATATCGACGCCATCTTTTTTAAGCAGATCTACTAATTTTTGATCTGATAAAGGTTTTTTAGGATCTTCTTTTGAAACAAGCTCTTTAATTTTTATTTTCACAGCCTCTGAAGCAAGAGTATCCCCACCATCTGTTGCCGCAATACCTGAGTTGAAAAAATATTTTAACTCAAAAATACCTTGCGGAGTGTGCATGTATTTCGCAGTAGTCACACGCGATACCGTAGACTCATGCATGCCGATATCACCTGCGATATCACGCAAGATCATCGGTTTTAAATACGCAGGCCCATTTTCGAAAAAATCTTTTTGGTGCTTAACTATGCTTTCGGCCACTTTAAAAATCGTGCGCTGTCTTTGATGAATAGATTTAATCAACCAAACAGCTGACTTAAGCTTTTCAGATATAAAATCAGCAGCTTTCGAATCTTCCGTTGGCGAACTTCCGCCTTTAAGCATATTTCTGTAATAGTTAGAAATTCTTAGTTTAGGCAAACCATCTTCATTCAGAGAAACTATAAAATCGTCACCTACTTTATAAACATACACATCTGGCGTCACATACAACGTATCGTTACCCGCATAAGCTCGACCAGGTTTAGGGTCCATCGCATAAATGATTTTACACATTTCAACGACTTCCTCAATAGGCTTTCCTAACGCCTTCGCTATAGCATCGTAGTTCTTTTTCTCAAGATCTTTTAAATGATTCGTAATAAGACTAACTAAATCCTTCGTGTCTTCTTCTAAATGTTTAGCTTGAACTAGTAAACACTCTTTAAGATCACGAGCACCTACACCTGCAGGATCAAACTCATGAATAAGAGTTAAAGTATCTTCTAAATCAGCTAAATCTAATTTTTCTTCTTCAGCTATTTGCTCAAGAGGCGTTTTGATGTATCCATCATCATCAATATATGAAATCAACGCGTCTGCAGCTAATTCTTCTTGCTCAGAAAAGCCAGCCATTTTAACTTGCCAGTAAAGATGGTCATGCAAGGTTTCGGTAGCAGAAATCACATTTTCATAATTCATGATCTCTTCAGATCCTGAAGAAGCCTCTCTCGGCATTTTATGTTGAGTCTCTAAATAACTTTCCCACTCAAATTCATCTTGCTTTTGCGGATCTTGAGCCTCTGCCTGCTCATTTAAAGAATCACCTGTTTTAACTTCTGCGCCCTCCAATTGAGCTGCAACTTCTTTTGTGCGCTCAAAGTCTTCTTCTCTTAAAACTTCGGCTTCTTCTAAAATAGGATTTTCTTCAAGCTCTGAACGAACTTGCGACTCGAGTTCAAGGCGTGACATCTGTAATAGTTTAATCGCCTGCTGCAATTGCGGCGTTATCACTAAACCCTGACTTAAATTCATCGTTTGTTTCATTGCCATCTATATCCCCTAAAGCTTGAAGTTATCTCCCAAGTAAAACTTACGTGCCAATTCAGAATTGGCTATTTCATCAGAATTTCCGCTCACTTGGATAATTCCATCTTTCAGTATATAAGCATAATCGCAAATTCCTAAAGTCTCACGCACGTTATGATCAGTTATCAAAACTCCTATACCTTTGGCCTTAAGATCACGAATAATATTTTGAATTTCACCTACCGCTATAGGATCAATCCCAGCGAAAGGCTCATCCAACAGCAAAAAGTACGGTGATCCAGCTAATGCCCTTGCTATTTCAACACGTCTTCTTTCACCACCTGATAAACTGTAACCGTAAGACTCCCTGATATGATTAATTCTAAAGTCCTGCAATAAGGATTCTAACTTTTCTCTGCGATCTTGTGAATCATAACCATGAGCCTCCAGAGCAACTAAAATATTATCTTCAACGGACATACGACGAAAAATACTTGGCTCTTGAGCTAAATAACTAAGCCCTGCACGTGCTCTTTTATACATTGGCAAACTTGTGATTTCAGTTGTATTCAACGTGATGACGCCGGAATCTGCTTTGATTAATCCTACAACCATATAAAATGACGTCGTTTTACCAGCACCGTTTGGCCCCAGCAAACCTACAACTTGTCCTGATTTAACTTCAAAACTTACATCTTTAACAACTAAACGCTCTCCATATTTTTTAGATATGTTCTTAATTAACAATGTGCTACTTGGAGATTCTTGATTTACTTGCACGGCTATCTTAACTCCTTACCTTGTATTCTAACATTATTAATCTTAACTTTCTTTCCACCTTCGAGGAAGATGATTTCATCGCCCTGAATTTCATCTTCACCCATCTGGACTTTAGGTTGCCCACTTAAAGTCATAGAGTCATCGACTAAATTAAGCTTTAACACTTTACAAACAGCTGTCTTTCCTTCATCTTGCATATTAACTTTATCACGTAAAGTAATACTTTCTAGAAGTTTTAATTTTTCAGAATATTTAAAAAAAGCTTGAGGTGCCGTAATACGCGTTTTATCAAATGTCATAATAACATTTCCTGAAAATAAAGCTTCTTGATTCTTATTTGAAAACTCAGCCTCATTAGAAACAACGTTAAACATTTTACCATCGATGTCTTTACTCGCCTCAATATCCGACTCAATGAACATTTTGTTTTTTAAAATATCAATTTTAAAACCTTGCCCGTTAAGATGAAAACCTGCACCTTTTTTATCTTCAGGGCCTATCATCTCCACCGATTCATCACTTCTTAACATTTTTCCTTCTGCATAATATTTTAAATCATTCGTAATAAACTGATACCCATTTGCACTTTGTGTAACAACTTTGCCACGAATAAGCATATTTTTAGTTCTGCCATCTATCTCACCAATATCTCCAGATACGACAAAACTTGAGATATTTTCAGAAAAAAACTCTACTCTTACTTTTTTTAAAACCCAAAGTTCATCACTTGAACCCGTTGCTTCATCAGCACGCAACTCCCATCCACGATCATTACCTGAGTTTTCAACCAAGTGAACACCTGTCATATTTTGTTCTATAGATTTTTTTTCCGTATTTTGACGAGCCAATCTCTCAATTTGACTCTTTGACGTAGTAGCACCTTCAGAACTGTTAATTTCTTGAGGTGCCATTAGAAGAGCTTGAATGAAAATCAAGCTCACAATAATACATAAAAAAATTGATACTCTACTGAGTTTGAGTCGCCTTTGTCGCATCATTTGTTTCTGCTTCTTTTGCGACTGCAAAGTTAATTGGGCCGCCGCCAGCTTCATAGATTGAATACATGACCTTTTTCAAAGTCAAATAATCCATGTTTTTGTCGGCCTGCAAGGTGATTTTTCTCCACGCATTTGGATCTTCGTCTTCGTTACCAACGGTTTTATCCACAACATCTTTAATTTTGTTCTGTAATTTTGCCTCTTGATCAGCTTTGGCTTTCTCAAGCAAAACTTTTACTTGATCACGTAGATTTGGAATAACCCAATCAGTAGCCGCTTGAACTTCTTCAAATGTAGCCACTGGTGTTCTATCAATAAGCACTTCTTTTGCAGATACAGTTACCACTAAAGATGGTTTTAACTCATTTACTCTTTGTGCTTTAGGCAAAACTACTTCTTTAGGAATATAAAGAATTTCACCTGTTGCACTATAATTTTGTAATAAGAAAATAACCAAAACGGTAAACATATCAACCATGGCTGTTAAAGATAGAACAGCTGTTGTGCTTCTTTTGTTTTTTCTACGACTTAAGATATTATGATAGCGATGTCTTTCACCGGGTCTATGAATTGCCATTAGTTAGGTCCTCCGGTTAATAATTCAGGTGCG
>JBKBTW010000158.1:0-6602 GCA_046291245.1 Pseudobdellovibrio sp.
TTCCATCTGATCTGAGTTCTGTATTAAATTTTCTGGCCCAAGTCATTGTTGAAAAATCGATTAAACCACGCGTATCTGGTAATTGCACTTCAACATAGCCCTCTGAATCATTTACAGATATGACAACGCCTTCATAAGATTTTCCTAAAGTCATGTAAGAGGGAATATTTGAATCATCAGTTGTTTTTTTAGAGATGATTTTACCTTTTTTAATAATATCTACTTCAGCAAATGTCCCATCTTCTAAAATTGTTCGTTGAGGATTAGATTCCGCAATTAAAGTTTTTTTCTGTTTATCTAAAAATTCTTGATACTCCTCATCGCCAGAAAGCGACTTCAAAGCTCCTCTGTAACCTTGGCGTTTATCTAATTCTTTAAGTCCTTTGTAAACAGCATCATTGGCTGCAATTTGTTTATCTAAATCTAATCCCGTCGTAATTTTAACGCCCTGATTTAAAATAACGTCTTCACCTAGTTGTTGAACTAACAATTGACGAATTGTTTCGAGATAGAAAGGAGCTTTCGATTCATACTCTTCTTTGAGGTAAACTTTTATAGGCGCCTTGACGTAATCTTTTGCTTGTTGTTCTGTGATATAACCAATTTCTGCTAAACGATGTAAAACATATGTTTGTCTTTCCTTAGCTCTGATTGGATTACGAACAGGTGAGTAATCGGAAGGGGCTTTTGGAAGACCAGCAAGCATGGCTGCCTCTGGGATTGTTAAAGCTTTAGCTGGTTTTCTGAAATAAGTTTGTGCGGCCATTTCGATACCGTAAGCACTTTGTCCAAAGTAAATCTGATTTAAATAAAGGTATAAAATATCCTCTTTCGAAAGATTTTCTTCCATCTGAATGGCAAGAAGAATATCTTTAATTTTTCGAGTGAAAGTTTTTTCATTTGTAAGCAACAAAGTTTTAGCTACTTGCTGCGTGATTGTAGACCCACCTTGGACGTTACGTCCAGCGCGCATGTTAGCAATGAAAGCACGGATGAGAGCTTGTGGGTTAATTCCTTTATGTTCAAAAAAGGTTGTGTCTTCTGCTGCTAAAAAGGATTTAATGACTAATTCTGGAATTTCTTTGTAAGGCAAAAGAACGCGACGTTCTCTGTAAAACTCACCCACTTTTTTTCCGTTGCGATCGAATACTTGCGACACAAGGAGCGGTTTGTAATCTTCTAATTTAATGACTTGAGGCAAGGTTTTTTTTACGGAGATATAGCCATAGTAAAGAACACCAAAAGCTATAGCAGTAAGAGATATAAAAACGAGGGACAACACGATGAGAATTTTTTTTGCTTTCATTCCTTTAGGTTAGCAAAAAAAAGCAGCTCTGTGTATGGATTTTATAAAAGGAGGTCTGGATGAGACCTCCTTTGTCTGGCAGGGTTACTGTTGACCGGTACCCTCTTGGTTGCTGTTACTATTTGGTGTTGTGACTCTGTTGCGCCTAGTTGATGTGGCCATAGGTTTATTTGGATTCTTTGTTTTAAGATTGTAGCAATTCCCAGTTTTCTCATCTCCTTTGCAACCGCATTTTGCATAAGCAGAGTCAAATGCATCATCAGATTTACCTAGACTTGTTCTCGAAAACTCAATGACTGAGCTTGCACCTATTTTTAGCTTAGCTTCAACAGCCTCAATTTGTTTCATTAACTCTACAATACGTTCATTGTTTTTTTGCATTTTAGTATTAGAGTTTGTTACAAAATTCAAAAGGTCATTATTTAAATTTTGTGTTTGCTGCATAAGATTGTTGGTCGCATCAGCTTTTTGTTGTTGTGCAATTTGCTGAATTTTTTGTGACTCAGTTGAAGAGATTTCTAACTGTTTTTTCTCATCAGCTAACTGAGATTGCATTTCTGCTATTTCATCTTGTAGAGACTTAATTTTTTCTTGATTTTCAAAGTTTTTATTTTTCTTTTCTAAATCGGCTGTTTCGTAGCAACGCTCTTGAATAATTTTAACTTGGCGTACTAGCTCAGCTTTAGCTTTTGTTCCTGTGCTGTTTAACTTGGGAAAACTGCTGCAATCTGCGCTATTTGCAGTAGGATTTTTAACAGAATTAACCATACAACTTGTGGCTTTATTTACATAATCACGACACTGCTGATTAATTTTATCACTTGTAAGGCTTAAAAGCGTGTTTGAGTGATTAAATTGTAAAGATCGAATTTTATCATTAGCCTGTGTGATTTTTCTATTTAATTCACGAATTCTTTTTCCTGAATCGACCGTTTGTCTTGATGCTTTTGCAGCTTCTTCGTTTGTTTCTTTATCAATTCTAGCATCTTCTTCTTTTTTTGCTTTTTCTAATTCTTGAATTCCTTTTTTAATTTCAGCGTCTTTTTTGTTCTGCTCATCTTTTTCTTCAGTTATAGCATCTTCCAGTTTTTTCTTATCATCTTCCAGCTCTTTCTTTTCTTTTTTAATATTTTCTATTTGTTTTTCATATTCGGAGCTACCGAAATTTTTAAAGCAGCTCATGCTATCTGGTGTACTAGTAGCACCATTAGTAGCAGTGTTGGTCGCCGTACCTTTCATAGTTTGATAAATTTGAAATGCACCAGCAATAATACCATTACGGTCTGCAGCTCCACCAGTAGAAATAGCATTCATAGATTTTTCACACTGGTCAATTTTCTTATTACATTCTCCCGACACATCAGTAGCACCAGATGATCTAGAAGTTCTAGTAGTAGTACTCTTGCTCACTAAAGCTGTACAAGCCTTACGTGCATCCGCAGATTCTTTAAGAAATTCTTGGTAAGCTGTATCGCATGAAGAATTATCGGTACCAGCTAGTCCAACGGCTTTTTTACATTCATCAATAGAGCTATAAGCGTCGCCTTCCTTCCATTTATTATTAGTGCAAAGTTGTTGATATAGTTCGGCCGGAGTCTTAACCGCTGTCGTTACGGGTTCCGCATTTACAAAACTAAAACTCAAACCGACTAAAACAAAACATACACCTGTCAAAAATTTAATGAACGAATTTGAATTCATTTGATTTCTCCCTAGATAAGTATAGCTCAAGCAATACAGAGACCAAAATTGTAAGTCTATTTAATAGTTTGACGTTTCATTTTGAGACTGTGAATGGCAGAAAATTAAATCTATATAAAGGTCGAGCCTAACAGTTTATCCATGAAAGCGGACACCCTAGGATTTAAAGTCCTTCTTGGTCTTTAGTCTAAGTTGTGTGGATCATTCCTCATAACTTAGACTTCGTTTCAATTTCAAATCAAAACTGTCAACCAACGTTCAATTTTAGTCTTATAACTAAATGTTTTTAGCCACTATGATAATTAGTAAAATCATCATAATTAGCCTTAAGTACTCTTTAGCAACAATCGCAAAGCGACGATAGCGAATATAGGTGTTCTTTCGCATATCGGACCTCCCGTATTTTTTCGGAAGTCTGATTTCAAATAAAGCTGTTAGGCTCGACTTAACAGCTTTATGCATTTTTGGCCTCAATCTAAGCTGAAAATTAAGAGTATTCGATATCCGATAATGAAATTTTTTAGATCCAAACTTCACTGGACTATAGACCGAAGAAAATTTTTCCTGCGATCTAAGGCTTGCCGTGAGAAAATCAAATAGCTAGGCTGAAATAGGGAAGACTAACAAAAAAGTCCTCATTGAGGGCTTCCAGCTGAAAGGATTCAAGGATGATTCCAAAAAACGTAGTAATACTTTATGCAATTTGCGTATTAACTTTATTTATTTTTAACGCTGTATTTGTTTAATTAAATATTAATTCTTTAAAACATAGATTTCGGCGTAGTTGCGGCCTTTTTCTTCGTTATCCATGCCGTAACCCACAACATATCTGTCATCGATTGTTTTACCGATGTAATCTGCGCGTATTGGTAATTCGCGACGTGCAGGTTTATCCAATAAAGTAACGATTTTCAAAGATGCAGGTTTTGAAGCTAATAAGCGCTCACGTAAAAAACTTAAGGTACGACCTGTATCAATCACTTCTTCTACGATGATCACATCTTTGCCTGTAATGTTTTGTGAAATATCTTTCGTCATGCGGATAGCGCCACCTTTTTCGGTCGCTTGCACGTACACAAAGTCGACTTGCTGAGGTAAAGTGATTTTTCTCATAAGATCAGCTGTAAAGTGAATAGATCCTCTCAATGGACAAATAAAGATAATTTCGCGACCTTCATAATCGTTTTCAATCTGTTGAGCTAGTTTAGCCACAAGTTTATCGATATCTTCTTTTTTTAAGAAGGTAGCCATTTCATCTTTTATTTGTTTCATAAAAACCTCGTTAATTCAAAATGTTATAAATCTACGTTGGTAATCCCAGTTGTTTGTGCCATTTTTAAATAACGGCTGGCTTCTGCATTTTTAGGATCAATTCGTAAAACATTCTCCCATTGATCCACAGCTTCTGCAATGAGATGTGAGTTATATAAAATCAATCCAAGCTTCAGTCGAGGTTTAACAAGTTTTGAATCGAGTTGGAGAACAGTTTTAAGCTCTTTGATAGCTTTGTCTTTCTGTCCCGACTGAACATGGCACTCAGCAATCAGCATAGAAATATCACCTTTTTTAGAGGATAAATGAAAAGCTTTCATATACTGCTCAAGAGCTTGATCAAAACGTTTAATTTGCAAGTAGAGATCCGCAGTTTCTATGTGTTTGGTTGCAATACGCTCTTCGAGATTGGAGCTTTTTTGCGTTGATTTTTTTTGATCGACGATATTTTGTGCTTGTTCAAATACTTTTTTGGCTTCGTCGTATTTTCCTAAATCATTCAAGATGATAGAAAGACCAACAGCCGCGTCACTGTACGTGGGATCAATTTGCAATGCTTTTTTAAAAGTCTTGATCGCTTTATTGAACTGACCACGATTATAATAAATAGTGGCGAGCATTTGGTAAACTTCAGGATTATTGGAATTGATTAATGTTGGCTGCATGAGTAAAGGCTCAGCCTGTTGGTATTTCCCGTCTATGAAGGCTTCGCGAGCTTCATCCAGAAGTTGTCCAGAAAAAGATCTCATAGATTACTCCTTTGATCCTTCTTGATCTACTTTAGCTTGGCTCTGTTCAACGCCCTTTTGAGCGCGCTCATCAAAACCTAAACCGCCGAATTTTTTAAGTGCTGATTGGTATCGTCTAAGAGCTGCACTATAACGTTTTTGTTTAAAATAAAAATCAGCGATGTAGAGTTCTTTTTCTGCCATCATTTTAAAAACTTCATCTCGCTTAGTTTTGCTGTCTTGAACATACTCTGATTGGGGATATGATTTAATAAGTTCACCAAAGTGATAAATAGCATCTTTACCAATAGATAAATCACGATCTATCGTAGGCGGGAGTTGTAGATAATAACTCATAGCTATGCGATACACGACATAATCCGATTTTGCGTGTTTAGGGTGAAGATCACGAAAATTTTGATAAGCAACTTCAGCTTCCGGATAAGATTCACGCTTGTAATGAACATCTGCTATAGCAAGTTCAGCTTCAGTGGCTAAACTACTGTAGGGGAATTTATTTCTGACATCGGCGTATTTTGTTAAGGCCACTTCGTAACGTTCAGCCTCGTCAAACTCTTTAGCGTAAGCAAACATACCTTCTGGTGTGTTTAAATTTTTTTCTTTTGAAGCACATGAAACTAAAAAGGCAGAGCTTAAAAATAAAACTGTAAAGAATTTCAAAGGTTTAGCGAAAAATTTACTCATTTGTTATCCTCAAAAAACATATCAACCTACCTCTGGACCTAAGTCAAAAAAAATACAAACATGCAGCAATGTTATGACTGATTTATGCAGGGTTTTGGTTATTATTTGGGCATGGAAATGATTTCTAAATCATCTTTTTTAACCCATCCTGAGGCTCCTCCGGGATATTTGATTTGAAGGTATAGTGTCTCAGAAACAGTTTGAGTTCTGAGGATTTCAACCAGACTTCCCCCAGGTAAATCAGTGAGGCTAGCTTGATTTTCGCCAGCGGCTGTTCTGAGGCTTAAGGCATCTGTTTTTACAAGGGCTTTTGGTGTTAACTGTTCCCAAACTTTAAAACCAGTTAAGCAAGAAAAGATAATAAAAAATACGAGCCAGACATAGTTTTTTAAAGAAAATTTAGGCGGTAAAAAACCCTTATTGAAAGATTCTTTTTGTTTAACATAATGTTGTGTGATGTTTTTCAAAAGTAGAGCTAAAAATATCAATGATCCAAGCCACAAAACTTCCAAAGGAAGATAATTAAATCCGAGCTTGTTCAAATTTTCAGTCACAGTAATGTCATGTGGAGGATTTTTGTATTGATATTGCGTTTGAATTTGTGGTGCAAAATTTTTTGCGGCCCTGTTGTAAGGATTTAATAAAAGTGCTTTTTGATTGTATATGTAACTTTGGAGGTAGTTTTTATTAAGATAAGCACTAAGACCTGCATTGTAGCTGATATCCGAAATTTGATCTGGATTTAAGTCTGGGTTCTTATCTAAAAGAGACGTGTAAATGCTTAACGCTTCATCGTATTTTTTTTCTTGTTGAAGCTTTAACGCGTTTTGAAACTCTTTTTTTAACTCTTCATTTGAAATTGTAGCAGGCTGCATAGAGCCAAAGTCTAA
>JBKBTW010000159.1:0-942 GCA_046291245.1 Pseudobdellovibrio sp.
TAGCAGCATAAGAAACATCTCCTGCTTTCATCCCGTACATTAATTCAACAGGATTTTGTTGCTCAGTTACATTACCAACGCCCATCATAGCTCTTAAACCATAACCAGATGCATTTTCAGATTTGTGGCCTAAACCTAAACCGATTTTAGCATCGCCTACAGAGTGCAATAATAGACCTTCGGCATTTTTTTGTGGATTAGCAGCAGATGGATTTACTTCTGTTGCTGTTTGTCCAGACTCTAAGCTCACTAAATTACCGAACAAAAACATTTTTGCTGGGTTAGTGTAGATAGCTTGTGTATCTGTTACGTGTGCAGAGTTTCCTAAAGAAATCATTCTTGCACGCGATGCGAATGCATTAGTAGATGCTAAAGCTATAGCAATAACTAATAGTTTTTTCATGGTGTATCCTTTCGTTATTCGTTTTCTTTTTAAAATTAAAAAACGTTAATTTTTAAAACTAATAAGACAATGGTAATAAGGTCATAAGTCCGGCGCAACTTGAAAAGTGCAACTACTCTATTTATAAATTTTTAATTCTGATTAAAAAATAATCGCTGTTGCAGGAATACATCAGTTTATATCGGTTGCGTTTGTTTTTTTAAATTTTCATTATTTTTCTAAAAAAATTTTATCCTAAAAATGTTTTTTCTCTCTACAAATCATAAAAAAATCATATTTAATAAGTTCAAATTTTTTTCAAAATATAAGCCCATTTTTATTTGTTTCTAAAAAAATTATGTTTCAACAAAACTTAACTCAACGAATTAAGCGCATTGTGTTATTATTAAGCCAATGGTCTAGTTTTGCCTAAACATTCTTTGCAAATAGAGATTCTTGGAGCTCTTTATTTCTTAATTTTTCAAGCTTCTTCCTCTTTTTAATCCCTAAATATTTGCCATATTCAGCCTTCGTTTTTCAATTTTTGAAAAATATTAAAA
>JBKBTW010000159.1:952-6564 GCA_046291245.1 Pseudobdellovibrio sp.
ATAGGGGTGACATCTTGTATGGTGATCACAATATATAATATGGAGTTATCTCTATTGATATACACACCCATAACCGAATGAATTGAGATGACTTCTTTACAGAGACAAGGTTCACTCATAATCAATGACGAATATCAAAAGTAAAAACATACCTAAAATCCTGAATGGAACAATCAAACGCCACCCTGACGGGTTCGGCTTTTTTATACCAGATGACAAAGAGCTTCCCGATGTCTTTATACCAGCTCACTCTATGAAAACAGCTATGACTAACGACAAAGTTACAGTCGTTACAGAAAAAGAACGGGATGGTCGCTTTCGCGGAGATATCACACAAATCACTGAACGCGCTCAAAAGAAAATCGCAGGTGCATTCACTTTATTAAATGATAAGTACGGCATGATCAAAGATGAAGGTAAAGGCTGGGGAAAAGATCTTAAAATTCCATTAGACAAATCCCTTAAAGCTCAACCCGGAGAATTAGTTGCCGCTCAAATTACAAATTATCCTGATAAAGGCGACTTCACAGGCGAAGTTACTGAAATTATTGGAGATATCGAAAACGCGCTTAATGATATCAAACGTGTAGTTATCACACAAGGCATCCCCGAGCACTTTGCTCCAGAAACACTAGAAGAGGCTAAAAAGCTCAAAGCAAATCCTGACGAAGCTGATTTTAAAAATCGTAAAGACTTAAGAAGTATTAATTTAATCACAATAGATGGTGCAACGGCCAAAGATTTTGATGATGCTGTTTATGTTGAGATGAACCCTAAAGGCTTTCATCTTATTGTAGCTATCGCAGATGTTAGTCATTACGTAAAACCTCAAACATCTATGGATCGAGATGCCTACGAACGAGGAACCTCTGTTTACTTTCCAAACTTCGTTATACCGATGCTTCCCGAAGGCTTATCAAACGGACTATGTTCTTTAAATCCGCGCGTTCCTCGTCTAGCTTTAGTGGCCGATATGCACTTTGATTTTACAGGTGAAATGACTCAATCAAGTTTTTATGAAGCCGTCATCGAAAGTAAAGCGCGCGTAACTTATGGCGAAGCTCAAGAAATCATTGATGATCCTGAAGCTCAAACTCCCATTCATCAAAAGTTTACACATGTTAAAGATAATATTCTCAAATGCGCTGATTTAGCCAAAGTTCTGATGGCTAAAAGATTCAAAGAGGGCTCTTTAGATTTAGAAGTTCCAGAAACTGAACTTCTTATTGATGGAGCAGGTGAACCTATTGATGTTGTTAAATCTGAACGCCTTTTCGCACATCGCTTAATTGAAGAGATGATGTTAGCTGCCAACGTGGCCGTCGCTAAGTTTTTAGCTTCAAAAGATATCCCTGCTATCTACAGAACCCATGAGCCTCCAGATCCGTTGAAGATTTCCATGCTCGAAAAATTTCTAAAATCTTTTGGTTCAAAAGTAAATTTATCTGGAGAAAAACTTCAAAAAAAATTAACTCGTGCTTTACATGAGTTTACAAATGAAGTCCAAGCTCAAGTCATTCATATTTTGACATTAAGATCTATGAGTCAAGCCAAGTACACCCTCGATAACATTGGGCACTTCGGTTTAGGTTTTGATTTTTACACTCACTTCACATCTCCAATTCGGAGGTATCCAGATCTTATCGTTCATCGTCTAATAAAAAATGCAATTGGATTATCTCAATACAGATTAATGCCTGAAGATGATATTCAAACAGCGGGCACGTGGCTTTCCGCTTGCGAACAACGTTCGGCTAAAGCTGAACGGCAAATACAAGCGATCAAAAAAGCTCGCTTCATGAAAAAACTCGTAGGCGAATCTTTTGAGGGCATTATTAGCTCTGTTACAAAATTCGGAGTTTTCGTTTTATTGCGCCAATACAATATTGATGGGCTAGTACGATTAGAAGACCTTGGCAAAGATAGCTGGGAGTATGATGAAGAAAATTTACGCCTTGTTGCTAAACGCTCAGGACAAAGCTACAACTTAGGTGACCCTGTACAAGTGACTGTTGATGCTATTGATATCGAGCAAGGACAAATTAATTTTGTGCTCGAGGGACAAGAAAAACAGTCATCAAAACAAAATAAAAATTCTTACTCTAAAAACAATGAATTTGATAAAAGATCTAAAAATTCTAATAAAAATGATCGCAAGCCGCAGAAGGCAAAATCTTTTTCTAACGACAAAAAAGATAAATCATTTAAAAAAGATTTTTCCGAAAAATCTCAACCAAGTTCCTCAAAAAAACAAACTGGGGATTCGTACACGCCACAGCCTCGCTACTCTTCATTAAGTGATTATCTTGATCAAATGTCTAAGAAAAAATCAAGTTCAACTTCGGATAATCTTAAAAAAGGAAATTCCAGTTATGGCAGCAAAACGTCGAACAACAAGAAACTCAAGCACAAAGAAAAGTCTGGCAGCAAGTTCTCTTCAGATCGGGAAGACTCTCAAAAACGTAACAAGACTTCGAACGATTCTTTCGGTGTTCGCAAAACACGGTCTACGAAATCTAGTAGAAAGACTAAATCTAGATAGTTTTTTATCCGGAAAAGACTCATCTCCCGAAGAAAAAGAACACTTAAGTATTCCTCAAAGAATACGCTTAAGCTTTGAAGAGTTAGGCCCTACATTTGTTAAGTTCGGCCAACTCTTAGCATCAAGACCCGATTTAATTCCTGATGAATACATACAAGAAATGGCACTGTTACATGATCAAGTCCAAGTTCTTGATTTTGAAACAATTCAAAGTGTGTTAAAAGAAGAGTACGGGCCTCAATGGATGGATCTCTTTCAATCCGTCGAAAAAAAACCATTAGGCTCAGCTTCAATAGCACAAGTTCATCGCGCCATCTTGAAAAATGGTGATCCTGTTGTCTTAAAAATACAAAGACCAGGTATAGTCCAAATAATTAATGACGATTTAAATGTTCTATACTTCATTGCAGAACTCATCGAAACCTATATACCTGAAACACGCACATTTAATCCTGTGGGCATGGTCGATGAGTATTTTAAAACTTTAGAGCTTGAAACTAACTTTGTTGTTGAAGCCAATAATGCTCGCCGCATGAAAGAAAACTTCAAAGATGACCCTAAAATGGTTATTCCCCAAGTTTATTTGGATATGACGACAGAGCGTATTTTGGTGATGGAAGAACTTAAAGGTTTACCTCTCAGCAAAGTTGACTCTTTAACTACGATGGGAATAGATCCAGATCAGGTTATAAAAACTGGATTAAAAGCCTATTTAAAAATGGTCTTCGTAGACGGTTTTTTTCACGGTGACCTTCATGCTGGAAATTTTTTCGTTTTACCTGAAAACAAAATAGGCCTCATCGATTTTGGCGTTGTGGGAAGACTTAATTCTAAAACCCAAACATCCGTCGTTAATATGCTTTTAGCTCTATCTAAAGAAGACTACCAACGCCTTGCTTATGAATATGTAGATCTTGCCCCATTTTCGGAAGATGTGAATATAGATTTATTTGCTCGAGATCTTCAGGATATCATTGCACCTTATTATGGATTAACTATGAAGAACATCAATGTGGGCAATATCCTCATGTCATCTTCAAGTGTCGCCGCTGATCACGGCTTAGTTGTACCAACTGAACTGATGTTATTTTTTAAATCAATTATTTCCATAGAGGGCTTAGGGCAAAAAATTTCTAAGGATTTTGATTTCCTTACTTTCACACTCACGCAAGTGGGAGAAATAGCTCAACACGTTTTTCAACCCGTAAAAATGATGAACGAAGCTGGTTTAATCTTTAGAGAATCAAAATCATTTATTACAGCACTTCCCAAACAGCTCAATCTTATTTTGCGAAAAATGACCTCTCCGGATTATCATACACGAATCGAGATTGATGGTTTTCATGATTTAAAACAAACCGTAAGTCATTCATTCCATTTGATGTTTCTCGGAATAATCATAGCCTCACTTATTCTCGCGAGCTCTTTTATTTACGCTACATCACACAATGCAATGGATATTTGGCGTGTGGCCGGGCTTCCAGGGTTTAGCTTGATTGGATATATTTTAGCTTGGCTTCTCAGTGTAGTGGCTTTTTTTAATTACTTAAAAAAATAAAAGTTTTCACTCAACAGATAAGCCATAATGTAACTTCACTGTTGAGTGATTTATAAAAAATTATTCACGCCAGTAATGACACGTATAACCGTCTGGCTCTTTTTGTAAATAATCTTGATGGTAATCTTCAGCATCATAAAATCTGGCTTCTGGTTCTACTGTGGTCATCACAGGCTTTGACCATTTGCCAGAATCATCGACTTCCCTCTTAATCTTTTCAGCAGATATTTTTTGCTCAGGAGATAAATAAAAAATTGCCGATCTGTATTGAGTGCCTATATCGTTTCCTTGACGATTAAGTGTTGTAGGATCGTGCAGTTTAAAAAATAATCTCAGAAGATTTTCGTAGCTCAATTTTTCCGAATCAAAAATAACTTTTACGGCCTCCGCATGCCCAGTTGTTCCTGTTTTCACTTGAACATATTTTGGATCATCAAGACTTCCACCACAATAACCTACTTGTGTATCTAAAACGCCTTCTACTTTGCGAATGAGTTCTTCTACACCCCAAAAGCATCCCGCAGCAAATAGCGCCGTTTCTTTTTTCATGTTATTTCTCCTTCTCTGACTTCGAATGACTTATTCATTAAACACATAAGTTCAAACATTGTATCAACGGCCGCTAAACCTGTAATTTGTGAACTATCAAATGGCGGACAAACCTCTACGATGTCTGCTCCAACCAGCTGATCAATTTTCAAAGCTCTCAGAACTTGTTGAGTTTCATAAGTCGTTAACCCTCCCGGCACAGGTGTTCCCGTCCCAGGTGCATAGGCAGGATCAAGACAATCTATATCAAAACTGATATAAGTCGGACCTTTGAATCGTGGTAAATTTTTTAAAACTTGTTGTAAAGGTTTTTGCCTTACATCATCCACTGTCACAACTTTAATTTTATGTTTTTTTATAAAATCAAGATCGTCTTTTGCCGCTAATGGACCGCGAATACCAATTTGCAACATAGTTTTAGGATTAACTAACCCTTCTTCCACTGCATGCCTCGCAAAGGCCCCATGATGGTACTCACATCCCCATGCCGCTGGATAAGTATCTAAATGCGCATCAAAGTGAATGAAATTCAACATGCCATATTTTTTATTGAGCGCACGTAATAACGGTAAAGTTGTCGAGTGATCACCACCGACAGATATAAAACGTTTGTCATTTTTTAAAACTTGGGCCGTAAATTTTTCGATGTTCGTATATGTTTGAGCCTGATCTATTGGTACAATAGGACAATCACCTATATCGGCAAATTTTAATTTTTCAAACAAGCTCATGGCTCTGTTCATATGAAAACCACGTCCTAAACTTGAGCATTCACGTACTAAAGTAGGCGCAAAGCGGGCTCCTGGACGATAACTGACACCGCCATCATAAGGAGTTCCAAAAATAGCCACATCAAAATCATCTTCAATCTGTGCAATAGGAAGTCTAAAAAATGTTTTAATCGCCGAAAACCGCGGGAACTCTCGACCACTTAAGGGTTTATAGATATGATTTTGACTAGAT
>JBKBTW010000160.1:0-6464 GCA_046291245.1 Pseudobdellovibrio sp.
TTAAAAACAAGATCTTACAACGATGTGGCTTCATAAACTCTAGAAATCTCAACACCAATGGATGGTATTGGCATGTGACTACACCCCACTAATTGATAGAGAGGGAACTGAAAGTGAGACAAATAGAGTCACATTGGCAAAAGTTTAAACAAAGACTTCTTCTAAAGTAAAACCTATTACCCTTACGTCAACTTCTCCTAGGCCCATCAATTGCTTCTAAACAGAGCGTACAAAATTGATGACCGCAACTGAACGTATTAAGGAGATAGTCATGAAGTCTTTTTCAAAGGCAGCTATTTACACAGGTGTTTTAATAACGACACTCTCTACTCAATTCGCATTAAGCAGCACGCTTTTATCCAATACAGAACTTACGCAAAGACTTCAATCTGGTGAGATCATTGAAGTCGCGCCTGGAAACAGGAACTCGAATATGCCAGAAATACCCTCTTCTTCAGCCAGCAGGCATATGTCAGGTATTCAAGCTAAGACAGCAGAAGTTTACTTTGCAGAACGTTTTAACATAGTTTTAAACAAACTTAGCTCTAAGTATGAGACATCAAAATTTTCTTTAAAGTCAGAAGTTAGAAAAGCTGCAAACCTTTATAAAATTGATCCCATCCATATTATCGGTGCGATTATTGGAGAGCATGTTTTTAATGTAGATTTAAAAGACCAAGCTCAAGAGTACAGCATGAAACTTGGAATCTGGACGAGTTACTTCAGTGGAGAACACCCTTTCGCCAAAATCAGCGAATGCCCCGAGCTAAAATCATGTGAAACAAAATCTAGTAATAATTATGACCAGTGGGCTTGTTATGAAAACACTTGGAACTCTAAAATGCGCGGTCGTACAGCTTGCGGTGGCCAACAATTTGAAAATAAAGGCTTAATGATGAGTTACTTTAATCCGACCTTAGCAGGTAAAACTTATGGTTTAGGTCAGTTAGGTCCAATGAAAATTTTAGCTTTAACAGATCTTGTTTCCGAATACAGTGGATTGCCAAAACTCTCAATACATGAAGTGGATGCTGTTTATGCAGCAGCATTAGATCCTAAAACAACAATTCATTATATCGCGGCAAGCATTTACAAATCTATTCAGCTTTACAAAGACATCACGAGGTTTGATATCTCGACAAATCCGGGACTGACGGCGACACTTTACAACTTAGGGAAAGAAAAAAACAAGGCCTTAGAACTTAACAATTACAACAAACAAGCCATTAAAAATGGATCAGCGCCCAAGTATCCACTAGAAAATTACTATGGTTGGTTAATCAATCAAAATGAAGCCAAATTACGTCATTACGTTCAATAACTACTAAGGACTACTAGATGAGTTTTAAAATTACATCCTTTATTTATCCCGCGATGAGCTTGTTTCTGACTTCACAGGTGGCTTTCTCACTTGAATTGCACAGTAAATGTTTTAAAAATATCAACAACAACACTTTTAATGCAGCAATTGATGGCGAAAATGTAAACTCCAAATCTCCTATTGCTTCATTATCAAAAATATTTACGACCTATTGGGCTTTACATGAGTTAGGTCCGCACTATCAATTTGAAACTCAAGTTTACCTTAAAAAAGTCTCAGCTGATATGTATGATGTTCATCTTAAAGGAAGCTCTGATCCCTATTTTTCTAACGACAAACTTCAATATTTAGTTGCCCAGTTAAACTCACGTGGAATTTATAATATTCGCAATCTCACTGTTGATGCCAATTTCTTGTATATGCATAATGTTGCTTTGCTTGCAGGTAGTGATCCCCTTAAAACTCAAGATCGTTATACCATGACCCCCTCTGAGCTTACAAAAGGACTTGCTGACTTACTTCATCAATATTCAAAAACGCGCTCAAATTACTACAGCCTAACACAGAAATCTTTACCAGAATCTATTCATTTACAGGTTAGTCAAATCAAACGCGAAAACAGCAATGATACATTAAATAGGCCCGATTCTCGCTTCACGCTAAAGTCAGCTGAAAATATTCGTTTACTTCAACAAATGAATAAATACTCAAACAATCATATTGCAGAATTTTATTTCAGTGGTTTAGGTGGCCTCAAAAAATTTAACTCTTTCATATCATCTACATTAGGACTTTCAACACAAGATTTAGAATTCATCAATGGCTCAGGTGGACCAGCAATTGTAAATAACAAAAAAGTTTATAATTACGCAAGCTGTAGTGCTGTATTAAATACGCTTTCTGCTCTCACACTTTTACTTAAACAACAAAACTTAAACATCTGGAATGTTATGCCAGTCGCGGGTATAGATTACGACATGAATGACAAAAGCACAGTTTCCAAAAATTATGTTACACCTACCACTCAAGGCGCACTCATAGGAAAAACTGGAACTGTCAATCCTGTTATTGGCCTTGCTGGCCTTGTCTCAAGCCAACAAAATCAAATTTTGTTTGTAGAGATATACAGCACAGTAGGATCTCAAGAGTGGTCTGGTGCACGCACTCAAATTTTAAATGATTTAGAATCAATATTTAGAGAAAACAAAGGCTCACTTAAAGTTTCAGTACAAGATTTACCCTTTGTATCATTTGAGTAAAAGCTCTCGTTGTGATTTTTTAGAGTTAAGAGTAGGTTTAAGAATATGAAATCAGTTGTTATTATAGGAGCTGGTTTTGGTGGGTTAAAAGCTGCTAAAGCCCTCGCAAAAAATAAAGAAATAAAAATAACCCTCATTGATCGTCGCAATTACCACCTCTTCCAACCTCTGTTGTATCAAGTTGCCACAGCAGGTTTATCGCCAGCGGACATTGCTGCTCCTATCAGAGCCATTGTATCTGAACACTCTAATATTGAAGTGATTTACGGAAATGTTGTAGACATCGATAAAGAAAATCAAAAAGTCATTACTCAAGACAAGACTTACATTTATGATTACTTAATCATGGCCTGCGGTGCAAAACACAGCTACTTCGGAAAAGATGAGTGGGAAGAAAACGCTCCAGGTCTCAAAACACTTGAACAAGCCACTGAAATCCGCAGACGCATACTCCTAGCATTTGAATTAGCAGAAAAAGAAGTAGATCTTGAGAAACGTAAAACTTTACAAACGTTTGTGATCGTAGGCGGCGGGCCTACTGGCGTGGAGTTAGCAGGCTCTATCGCTGAGATCAGTCGATACACTTTAGAAGAAGACTTCAGAAACATTGATCCTTCTCGCACTCGAGTTATTTTAATTGAAGCTGGAAATCGCATTCTCGCAGCATTTGATGAAGATCTTTCTAAAAAGGCAGCTCGTGATTTAGAGAATTTGGGCGTTCAAATATGGACATCTACACGCGTAACAGATGTGACAACTGAAGGCGTAAAACTTGCTGATGAATTTATTAAAGCTAAAACTGTTATCTGGGCCGCTGGTGTTCAACCTTCTAGTTTATCTAAAAAGCTTAACACTCCTCTTGATCGTCAAGGTCGTATTGTTGTTACAAAAAATCTTAATATTGAACAGTATCCAAATATTTTCGTGATTGGTGATCAAGCCTGTTTTCAAACTACTGATGGCAAAACACTTCCAGGTCTTGCACCAGTGGCTATGCAACAGGGTAAACATGCAGCTAAAAATATTTTAGCAGCTCTCAATAATGAAGACTTAAAAGCTTTTGAGTACTTAGATAAAGGCATGATGGCTACAATTGGCCGAAAAAAAGCTATCGTCCAAGTGGGAAAAATTAAATTTAATGGTTTTTTTGCTTGGGCCGCGTGGCTTTTTATTCACGTGTTTTATCTTATCGGATTTAAAAATAAATTATTTGTCCTTTCGGAATGGGCTTGGTCATATCTTACTTTTAAACGCGGGGCTCGTCTCATTGTTGACAAAGAGTGGAGAACATCAAGTTCTACTCCTAAAGAATCTCCATAAGCTTGGCATAAATGTGGCAATCTACATTTTTAAGGGTTTTATTATTTTTTAAAACCTTTAGGAGTGAATATGTTTTTATCTAAAGCTACATTTGTACAGAAAACAAAGACTCTGTCTAACTTTTTTACATTAGCTTTTTTGTTATTCTCAATTACAGGTTGTATGCCGCCAAAATCAGATTTAGCTCCAGAATCGGAAGTGCCTCAAAATAATACAGCTACTCTTATTACATCAAATAAAACTGTTACTGCTTGTGAGCAAAGTCTTCGCCAAGACATGAAAAATAAAACGATTGCCTTAGAAACAAACTCTCAAATTAATGAAGAGATTATGAGTTATTTTAAAAATAGTCTCAACGCATCAACTAAAACTTCTTACCAAACAGTGTCTCTAGATAATCAGTATAATCAATTAAATATTGCTTACGAAAGTAAAAATGTAAGCATCACTTATGAGCTTAAAAAATTAAGCTCGAGTTCAAAAAAAGGAATTCTTGAACTTACAGTCGAGTTAGAATCCCATAAAAATTTTGATACAGATACACTCTCTCAAACTTATTTAATCGATAAGAACTGCAAAAAAATAGTCACACAAACCACAAGAACACAACTCACAGAAACATCAAAAAATATCTTCACGAAAAATTCAACAACTACCTACGTAGATGGCGGCAAAAAAACTGAGCCACCTATTCTAATTATGGTCCCTGAAGGGATCACGTTAAGTGGTTCTGAGCCAAATAGTTTTGTTGATATAGATAGTTTTATTTCTGAGAGAAAAGAACCCTACTATACCGTGACTACTCTAGGTGTGATCAAAATAACTTTGAAGCCTACTGGTTCAACCAAAACGTCTGAATTTGGACAAAACTTTAATTTTCAAAAATACTCTATCTCTATCAGTAGCCTAAATGAAGACTTTGACATGCAAATGACTATGCACACAGACCCGTCTTCAAAAGTTTCTTTACAAGAATTAAATAATAAAAAAACATGGACTATTCCTCTTAGCATCTGGGATAATATCCAGTTAGGTGAAGTAAAAGATATATCTTCTCTTGTAAAATATAACTTACCAAAAGACTATTTAAAAACAAATAACACTATCACATTAACGACCAACAAAGCGCTAACTTATGCTCACTATACAGCTTATTGGAATGTCTTAAACACTGAAAAAACAAATGACAACAAACTGATTCTCACACAAGAAGAAAACTCTGAAGCTCAGTTTAACGATGAAGCTACCGGTGAGGACTTAGCTGAGTCTGATATGATTCAGACAAGCCTGCCAGAAGTGCAAATGATCATTAAGAATATACAATCTCAATCTACAGACCGATTCACTCAGATACAGCTCGTTTTACAATATTTAAAAGATCACTACGCCTACGATCATGAAATGCTCGAAAATAATGTCATCAGACCCCTTAAAACCTCTGAAGCCCTAGAGCGTAAAAAAGGTGTCTGCCAACACTATGCCGTGCTTTTTACTACGTTAACCAGAGCGCTCAACATCCCATCTCGCACCGTATTAGGATATTTACTCAGTGGAGACTCTATTGGCGGTCACGCTTGGAATGAAGTCGAAATCTCACCTCATGTATGGAAAGTCATTGAGCCTCAAAATCCTTCTAGTTTAACTCATATGCGTACACGTTATTATATTCCCGTGAGTAGAGCCTATTTTCTAGAAAGTTCTACTTATAAAAGCAATAAATATATGATCGATTTTGCAACAACAGAGTTTAAGATTGATGTTCGTCACTAAACTTATGGAGAGTTAACGAGGACTTAAATTTTTGAGCTAAAATGCATTTTAGCTTAAAAAAAGATAAGTATTTTTTACAAAGATATCTCTAAACAAATTTTAGCCTGAAAAAAGGTGGTTTTTAATCTCTTATCTCTTTATAAGAATCTTATGAGTAAAGTCAAATACACTCTTCCATTTATTATAGCAATTTTTGCAACATCTCTGTACTCTTTTTCAGGCGAGCCTACTCTAGCCCTAAAAGAGTTTGGACACTATGCTTTTCAAAAAGAAATTAAACCTGATTACTCAATCAATTCCCAAAATATAGTTTTAAAATCATTTGATAATATCTCCCTTGAACATCTTGATGCGACTATCATAAAGCTTTCAAGCTTTCCTACCCGCTACTATTTAACTGAATCTGGAGTTCAGGCCATGCACTGGATTAAAGAACATTGGCAGGGCTTAACACAAAAACGTACAGATATCAGAGTTCAAGAGTTCAAACATGGGTATCACAACCAACCAACAATTATTTTAACTGTAGAGGGCTATGACCCAGATTTAAAAAACGAAATCATTATTCTTGGTGGCCATGGAGACTCTATCAATACACACTCTAACGATATTCATGCCCTTGCTCCAGGGGCTGATGACAATGCTGCTGGCATTGCTGTCTTATCTGAACTTATAAGACGCCTAGTTGAAATGGATTACAAACCACAAAGAACAATTCAGTTTATAGCCTACGCAGCTGAAGAACCTCAAGAACGTAGTTCTTATGAGCTTACAAGATGGTACAGAGAAAATGA
>JBKBTW010000161.1:0-6382 GCA_046291245.1 Pseudobdellovibrio sp.
TTACAACAATCAATCAAGGTTCTGTAGGTGTTGTGACCATGTTTGGTAAGTACCGCAGAATTATGTACCCTGGTTTAAACTTTAAGATTCCTTTTATTGAGATTGTTTTCAGGAGAGTTTCTATTCAAAATCAATCTGTAGAACTCCAATTTCAAGCTATTACGCAAGATCAGGCCAACGTAAATTTTAAAGCCATGCTGTTGTACTCAGTTATTGATCAGACTGAGGAGACCATAAAAAACGTTGCATTTAAATTCATAGATTTTGGTTCTTTGATGCAGACATTAAATCGCACGGTCGAAGGAAGCGTACGTGGTATCGTTGCAACGAAAAAGCAAAATGAAATATTAGGTTTGCGTAAGGATATTGTAAATACCGTAAAAGACCAATTAGATGAAGACCTTAAATCATGGGGTTATCATCTAATTGATATTCAACTTAATGACATTACCTTTGATGATACAATTATGGCTTCTATGGCACAGGTCGTATCATCAAGTAATTTACGTGCCGCCGCTGAGAATGAGGCTTTAGCTCATCTAGTTAAGCAAACAAAAGCTGCTGAGGCAGAAGGTATGGCCATTAAAATTTCGGCTGAAGCAGAAAGAGAAGCTGCTAAACTACGTGGTGAAGGTATTGCTTTATTCAGAGAAGAAGTTGCAAAAGGTATGGCAAAAGCTGCTGATGAAATGAAGCAAGCGGGATTAGATAGCTCTTTTATTTTATTTTCGATGTGGACAGATGCCATTAAACATTTCGCTGAAAATGGAAAGGGTAACACTATTTTTCTAGATGGTTCTACGGAAAGTTTAGAAAAAACAATGAAACAAATGACGGTGTTGGCGAATAAGAAATAAATTTTGAGTTAAAGGTTAATATAAATAATATGAATAAAACTAATAAGCCAGCAGTAACAGATGCTCCTAATTTTTTAAAACAAATTATAGAAAAAGATATTGAAGCTAAAAAAAATGATGGACAGGTTGTCACGCGATTTCCACCAGAACCAAATGGTTATTTACATTTAGGTCATGCCAAATCAATTTGTTTAAACTTTGGTCTAGCACAAGATTATAATGGTAGATGCCATTTACGTTTCGATGATACAAATCCAGAAACTGAAGACACAGAGTATGTTGAATCAATTCAAGCCGATGTTAAATGGCTAGGATTTGATTGGGGCAAGGATTTATATTATGCCTCAGATTATTTTGAGCAGCTTTACTCCTGGGCTGAACAGTTAATTAAAGATAATAAAGCGTATGTTTGCTCTTTAAGTGAAGAGGACTTAAGAAAATACCGTGGTGATTTTACAACTCCAGGAAAAGATTCTCCATATAGAAATCGCACAGTTGAAGAGAATTTAGATTTATTTCGCCGTATGCGAGCTGGTGAGTTTAATGAGGGCGAACACGTTTTGCGTGCTAAAATAGATATGAAGTCACCAAATATGAATATGCGCGATCCATTGCTATATCGTATACGAAAAGTAAAGCATCATCGTACAGGTGATAAGTGGTGTATTTATCCTATGTACGATTATGCACATCCTCTTTCTGATGCTATAGAACATATCACGCACTCTATTTGTACTTTAGAGTTTCAAGATCACAGGCCTTTTTATGATTGGTGTATTGAGAACGTTCCAGTCAGTGCAAATCCCAAACAGTATGAGTTTGCGCGCATGAATATGACTTATCTTGTGATGAGCAAGCGCAAGCTTTTGCAGCTCGTAAAGGAAAAATATGTTTCTGGTTGGGACGATCCGCGTATGCCAACTATTTCTGGTATTCGCCGAAGAGGCTATACTCCAGAGTCAATTCACCGTTTTGCAAAACGTATTGGTGTAGCTAAAGCTGAAAGTGTGATTGATATCGAAATCTTGGAGAACTGTGTGCGAGATCATTTAGATGAAATTTCACACCGAGCAATGGCTGTGTTAAATCCTATTAAGCTAGTTATTGATAATTTACAGGACGGTCATAAAGAGGAAATAGAGACCTCTATACACCCTAAAAATGCAGATCTAGGTAAACGTAAAATTTATTTCACTAAAGAAGTTTACATAGATACAGCAGATTTTATGGAAAATCCAACGGAAGATTTTTTCAGGTTAGCTCCAGGTAAAGAAGTTCGTTTAAGAAATGCTTATGTAGTTAAATGTAAGGACATCATAAAAGATGCTTCCGGAAAGATTGTGGAAATTCATTGTGATTATGATCCTGTGACTTTAGGTGGTAAACCAACTTCTGAAGGAAAAAAAGTAAAAGGCATTATCCATTGGGTTTCAGCTTCAGAGTGTATAAATGCAGAAATACGTTTGTACGATCGATTGTTTAGTGTATCTGATCCTGAGAACGTGCCAGAAGGAAAAGATTTTAAACAGAATTTAAATCCTAATTCACTGACAGTGATTAAAAATGCCAAGCTGGAGAAGAGCTTAGCTTCAGCTAAACTAGAAAATCGTTACCAATTTGAGCGTGTAGGGTATTTTTGTTTAGACAGCAAAGATTCGAAAACAGACCAGTTGGTTTTTAACATGGTTGTGAATCTTGCGAGCAGCCATTAGTTTTAAAACATGGTTTTAGATCAAGAAAAAATTATTCTTTATGAACTCTTACGAGAGTACAATGAAATCAATATTTCTCGTAAGCTTGGTCTAAAGCCTGCGCAAATTATTCTTACTGATTTTGAATCTAAATGGGGTGAGTACGATCATTTTGTTCGAACCATAAGTATATCTAAAAAACTAATACGCGACTTCCCATGGTACTATGTAGTTGGTGTATTAAAGCATGAGATGGCACATCAGTTTGTCATGGAAAAAATGCTGATCCCAAACCAGCATGTCGATGCTCACGGGCAAGAGTTTAAAAAAGCCTGTGACATTGTGAAAGTTCAAAAACCATTCAGTGATAGCCGCATAGAGATTATAAGTGAAAATTCAAATTTTTCTTTTTTTGAAGAAGAAATGAAAAATCCTTTAATAGAAAAAGTTAAAAAACTCATGTCTTTAGCTACTTCGGATAATCATCATGAGGCCCAGTTAGCTGCAAAAAAAGTAAGAGAAATGTATTTAAAATATAATCTGGAGCAAATTGGTCTTGAGGAGAATACATTTTATTATCACAAAGTTTTGTTGTTTGGAAAAAAACGTTTAACGTTATTTGATAAAAAGCTTATTTCTGTTTTAACAGAGTATTACTTTGTGAAGGCTATAGTTATATCGCAATTTAATGCCGTTCATGGGAATTATGAGTCTGCACTTGAAATGATCGGAAGCTATGAAAATATTCAAATGGCTGAGTATGTTTTTCATTTTTTAAATCAAACATGCGAACGATTATCTCAACAATTTAAAAAAAATGAGATGTTGACGGCAAATGACAAAGCTTCGATAAAATTAGGCTTGATAGATGGATTTGCAGAAGCACTGAGACATCAAAGTTATGAGGGTATCACATTACAATCCGAATCAGTTGAGCAAATCAAAAAATCAGAGCGCAAAGCCTTAGTACAGATTGAAAATCAGTTGAATAACTACATTCGTGATTATTACCCGCGATTAAGAAGCATGAAATCTTCAGGAAGAAGGATTAGTCGTGAAAATTATCAAAAAGGTGTAGAAGAAGGAAAAAAAATTAACCTCAATAAGCCAATCAGTCAAAGCTCAGTCGGCTCTAAGAGATTAGGTTTTCGGTAGCACTCAAAAAATTAGAGGCAGCTTCTAGGCTAAAGTTAGATAATGAGCTATTTTTTACAGGTCGATACTAAACATCATGTAAAATAAAAAAATGAAGCAGGTTCAGAACAATTTGTCGAGCCATTTTCGAATTTTATCGAGAATACTCCCAATGCTGAAAATATACTTTTTGATGGCGTTCATGAAAAAACACATCATCTGATTCAATCAAGAACTGGTCAGAAAATAGAAAAATTTAATCATCAAACTATTAATACCTTTTTAGAAAAAACTTTATCACACCTAAATAATGGAAAAATAGCAGCAAATGATCAGCTGCTTATTTATATTTCAAATCACGGTATTCCTTATAATGCTGGTACAGAAACCCATTATATATCTGTGGATAAATCTAAAGAGGATTTGTGGCAAAAAGCTAAAATATGTGTACCGCAAGGATATGATGCGGTTTATGATGCTAATGGATATGTCACTTTTCAAGAGAGCTATAATCATTTACGTCCGACGGGAAAGTTAATTACTTACGGAGCGCACTCTTTGCTTCCTAAAGGTGGCACAGGAAGAATCAATTACTTTAAAGCAGCTTGGGGTTTGTTTAAAATACCTAAGTTTTCTCTTCTTGATATGATCACAGTTAATAAATCAGTTGTTGGACTAAATGTATCTTTTCTATTTGAAAGACAAGATTTAATTCAAGAAAGCATGAATCAGTTGCAAGCGTGGTGTAAAGAGGGAAAAATTGTTCCTCCCAAAACTACGGAGTTTTCCTTTGCTGATGTCGCAAAAGCCCATCAATTGCTAGAGTCAGGTCAAAGTATGGGTAAAATAGTCCTAACAAGATAGAAATTATTTAAAGTTCTTAAAAGGCAATCTTTCGATATAATACTAATAATACTAATGTAGTAATAAATCTCTATTGTTGAATAGTCGTTCGATCAATGATCATTGCCTTTTTGCGTCGTAATGGAAAATCAGATCACAAAATATAATTAACTGGTTTGAAGTCGCGATGAGATAAGTTTAATTTTCACAGGGACAACTTTTGCCGACGTTTGTAAATAAGTTGTACAATTTTTATCTATAGAAAAGATTATATTTGATTAGGTAAAATTAAAAGTAGGACCCAACCTTGCACCAGAAGCGCGTTGTAGGACATAGTGAGGTTAATGATGTTTAATTATAGTCGGTATTTATTAATAACAAGTGTGATTATTTCTACTCAAGCAGCAACAGCAAGTAAACTGACTTGTGAAGACATGTTTCGCGGTGCAAATGTGTTTATCAGTAATTTTGATGAGTTGAGTGATTATGGTAAATCTAAAATAGATCCGTTATATGAGCTTCGTCAAAAACAACAGAATAATCAGTCTTCTATTTTAAAAGGAAATGAAGAAACTGTAGAAATGTTGCGAATGTTTTCTGACAGAATAGACCCATATTTAGAAAATAGAAATTACGAGCTAGATATGCAGCCACATCAAATGCTGAGATTAATTGGTTACGATAGCTACAAAAAATTTAAAGAGCAGTTTCCTGAGAGAACAGCCTCTGCACTCTATGGTGTAGAAACTATGAATAGTTGGAAAATGGCTGATGACTATTTAGCAAGTATTCCTGTGGGTCAGTTAAAGCTTACGCCAGAGTTATTTAAAAAAGTAAATTCATTTTCAGGTGAAGTTTTAAAGCCACTTCCTGTTAATATCCCATTTAAAATATCAGGAATTACACCTGACACTAAAGGATCGTTTAAGTTATTGCCTAACTCGGGCCGACATCCATTATACGAGCCTCTTAAAGAGCATGAGTACCAAAACTTAAAAGCCAATCCTTGGATAGCAGGTTTTTTTGAATTACCATACCCTTTTAGTAAACCAAACGCCAGAAAAGGTGTTATTGTGTATGCATGGCCCCATACAGTCGAAAAAAAATTGGCTAAATTAATTGAGTGGTATGAAGCTAACAAAGATACGATGGACCCAATTAAGCTTGCGACACAATTTCAAAGAAATTTTATTTCAATTCATCCATTCGTAGATGGGAACGGTCGTACAAGTCGTTTGATTATGGATAGAATTTTATTAGAACATGGTTTGCCGCCATCTTTGATTTTAGATCATAACATGGATTTATACTCTAAAATGGAAGACTACGAAAAAATGGTTCGTCAAGGTGTGGCAGATATGATTAACCTTATACGTGAAAGTTATGATTATAATCAACTACCTGAAGTTCAAGCGTCTAATTTGCATCAATTAGCACACGAGCGCAACAAAACCCCAATTGAGAAAAAAATTCTTCAAGATTTCATAAATTTGAAGTCATTTAAATTTACAGTCGGAGATCGTAAATTTTCATTTAATCCCGATGGATTTTTATACGACCAGTTTGGTGTAGCGCATGCATATCATAATGGTGCTTTTTATCCATTAGCAGATCGCATGATTGAGCTATACGATTTTGGTGGCGACATGAAGTACACAACTGACGGCTATTCAGTATTTGATCGTGTTGGTCGAAGAACAGTTCACAGTCATACAACAGCTGCGAGAGCTTTATCTTTAGCTAAAATAAATATAATTAAAGATAATTTACGAATAATGGATAAAATTAAAAAACGTCAGATTCGTTATGAGGGATTGAAGACTATTTCATACTCTGAGATTCAGAAAGCTAATAAAG
>JBKBTW010000162.1:0-6316 GCA_046291245.1 Pseudobdellovibrio sp.
TGGAGCTGCAGTCTTAGGTGGACAACTGCTTTGCAAAACAGATACGTGCAGACAGCTAACTCAGTTAGGTGGGGTGGCTGCAACTTTTGGCGTGATGTTTTTTGAAAGAAAATTTTCTCGTGAAGATGAAACATCCGCTGATAAAGAAGGTCAAATTTATATGGCTCGTGCAGGTTATGAGCCAAGCGAATCTATTAAACTTTGGGAGCGCATGGGAGCTGCAAACGGCGGGAGTGCTCCTCCGGAGTTTGTTTCAACTCACCCCTCTGATGTGACTCGAAGAGGGAACTTAACGAAGTGGTTGCCTGAGGCTGAAAAAGTATACTCTCAATCGCCACAAAAATATGGTTTGGGCGTACCTATTAAATGATTTTTAAACTTAAGGTTTAGATTTTTAGATTCACTAAAAGTTAGAGAGTTGCAATCTATTCACTCATAGAGCTTGTTAAAAAATTATTTATGAGGATGGATTTAAAGACTTTTTCTTATTTCGTTTTTGTTTAAAGAAATTTTTTAACATCAGACTACTCTCTTCTGCAAAGAGCCCATCTTGGGCGATATAACGATGGTTTAATCGCGAGTCATCAGCAAGGCTAGCAAGAGATTTTAAAGCACCGCCTTTTGGGTCTGGAGTTGCGTAAATAACTCTTTTTACACGCGCTTGATAAAGTGCCCCGGCGCACATAAAACAAGGCTCTAAGGTGACATAAAGGGTGCAATCAGTCAGTCTCCATGACTTACGTTTTTTACAAGCTCGATGCAAAGCCATCAGTTCAGCATGGCCTAATACAGTGTGAAGCTCCTCTCTAGAGTTTATAGCTGTGCTGAGAATGCTCCCATCGCCAGCAACCAAAACAGCTCCAATAGGAACCTCGCCTTTTATTTCAGCTTTTTTTGCAAGTTTTAGAGCCAGTTTCATGTATTTTTTATCTAGTTCATTAAAATGGTCTTGCCGCTTAGAGTCATTAAGTGTCAAATTCATCCTCCGGAGTTAATAATTCCTATTTGCTTTTAGTCATAAAGAAAAGGGTGGGTGAGTTAAAAATGGCATTAGTTAAAATCAGAGACGGCGAAAGTTTCGAAGCAGCTTTCAGAAAATTTAAAAAATCTTGTGAAAAAGCTGGTATTCTTTCTGAAGTTAAAAAGAGAGAACACTTTGAAAAACCAAGCGTAGCCGCTAAGAAAAAATCTATCGCTGCCCGTAAACGCGCAACTAAAAAAACGCGTGGTGGATTCCGCGATCGTGATTAATTATAAGTAATTTTAAGAGACGCTTCGAGAGACTTTACTTGAGGCGTCTCTTTTCTATTTGAGCCTTTTAAACTAGAAGGCTTAAAGTTGATTTACATTTTTTGTAAATATTTTTCGTTATTTAATTTGATTATTTTGAAATACACCACATAGTTAAATTAACTCTTCACACTATCCGACTAAGGGAGTCTTTTATGGAACTTAGAGACCAAATTATGGCAGATATTAAAGCTGCAATGATCGCAAAAGATTCAGTAAAATTAAACACACTTCGTTTTTTACAATCTGCAATTAAGAATAAAGAGATAGATTCTCGGCCTAATCCATTAACAGCTGATGATGTTATGGCTGTGGTTAAAAAATTGGTTAAACAAAGAAAAGAATCTATTGATCAATATCAAACGGCTGGTCGCCAAGATTTGGTCGATCAAGAGGCTGCAGAGTTGAAAATAATGGAAGTTTATCTTCCAGCGCAGATGACTAAAGAGCAAATCGAGCAAATCGTTATTGATGTTATTGCCTCTACGGGTGCTAAAACAGTCAAAGAAATGGGCGTTGTGATGAAAGAAGTTCAAGCGAGAACTGCTGGCGCTGCTGACGGTAAGACAATTAGCGAAGTTATTAAATCTAAATTGGCTTAATTATAAATTAAGCCGACAGGACAACAATTTGGGATATCCTCAAGATTTTATCGACAAAGTTATTGAGTCATCTAATGTTGTCGATATTATTTCTCAATACACGCAGTTAAAACCTAGTGGCCGTGGTCATATGGGGCGTTGTCCTTTTCCGGATCACCAAGAAAAAACCGCCAGCTTTTCAGTAAGCGAGGCTAAGCAGGTGTATCATTGCTTTGGCTGTAAAAAAAGTGGCAATGTCATTACATTTTTGCGTGACTACAATGGAATGAATTTTCCTGAGGCGTTAGAGTATTTAGCTGATCGAGCTGGAGTTCCTGTACCTGAAATGACCAAAGACGTTTCTGCTGATCAAACCATGCAAGCACATCAGTATAAAAAAAATCTTTTAAAGGCAAATAAGCTCGCATCTGATTTTTTTAGAGAAGTTTTTAAAAGAGAGCCTTTGGATCATCCCGTTAGACAATATGTTTTAAAAAGAAAATTAAATCCTGAAACTTTAGAGGAGTTTCAAATAGGTTATGCGCCTCAAGATTGGGAAGCTCTTGGGCAGTACTTACTCAGAAATCGTATTTCTATGGATATCGCTGAAGAAGCGAAACTCGTAAAAGCTCGCAACGAAGGAAATGGTTACTTTGATTTATTTAGAGATAGATTGATGTTTCCCATTCAGTCAGCAAGTGGCGAAGTCTTAGCTTTTGGTGGACGTATATTAGAACAGGGCGAGCCTAAGTATTTAAACTCTCCGGAATCACCTGTGTTTCACAAGGGTAAAGTTTTGTATGGGTTGGCACAGACCGCTAAGTATATTCGTTCTGAGGATATGGTTTTAGTGGTTGAGGGCTATATGGACTTAGTAAGCTTATTTCAAGCAGGACTTAAAAATGTTGTGGCTACAATGGGTACAGCATTAACCGCAGATCATGCAAAACTCATCAAAAGATTAACAGCCAATGTTGTTGTTCTTTTTGATGGTGATGATGCAGGTCGTATGGCGGCTGAGAGAAGTTTGCCAGTATTGTTATCGCAAGGGTTGTATCCTCGTGGTTTAACTTTAACAGAGGTTAAAGATCCTGATGAGTTTGTGATTAAATTTGGAACTCAAGCCATGACGGAAAAAATTCAACAAAGTCCTGATTTGTTCAAGGTGATTGTTAAGTCTTGGATGGCTGATTATAGAGGCGAACCTTCGGATAAAGTAAAGCTCGTAGATAAAATTAGACCCGTATTTGATGTTATGCTTGATGCGCGTTTGAAAAGTTTATATGCAGATGAGCTTTGTCAGCTTATGGGAGTCACGAAAACATGGCTTAGGGATGCTTTCAAGACCAACGCAGGTGGGCGAGTGAGTGCTTATAATACTATCAATGAGGGTGTCGTTACGTCGCCAACACGGAAGGACATATCTACGGAGTCAGTAGTTTTGGGTGTAGAAAATGAAAAAATAGTCATTTCAGATGCGCCTAAAGTTGAATTAATGCTGTTACAGGCAACACTCAAGAGCCGTGCCAATTTTGAAATGATAGATACCTTAAATGACCCAATCGACTTCAAGCAATTATTAAGCCAAATCAAACACTTAGGTATAAAACAAATATTTGAAAATGCTCATCAAGCATATAGACAAGACATAACTAAATTTGATAAGTTGGTCAGTCTGTTGATAGATAAAATTGATAAACCTGAATTTCTTTTTCAGACCTCTAAACTTGATGTGGCTCAGAACATCGCGCAAATGAGTGAGTTTGATGAAGAAAAAGAACGTAAACTTATTTACGATTTGGTTCATCGTATTCAACAGGATTTTTTAAAAGACCAGGCGAGGAAGTTAGCGTTTGATTTAAAACAGCAAGGTGGAGCAAGTGGTTTAGGCGATGCCGAATCACAAAATGATCGTGATGAAATGCTTCGACAATTTGCTGAGCTTCAAAAAAGCCGTCTGTCTTTAAAAAATAAATAATGAACTGAAGTTTGTTATTAAATTATTTAGATTTTGTTTTTTTAATCAGTGAGGTCAAATGACAAATATTCAATCAGAAAAAAATGAAGTTAAAATTCTTACTGTTGCTGAACAAGAAATTGTAGCAAAAGAAGAAATTATAAAACTTCTTAAGATGGCCAAGGATAAAGGTCGTCTTACGATCGAGGAGATCAACGAAGCATTACCTCCAGAAATTTTAGCGGCATCGGTTTTAGATAATTTAATGCAAACACTCGAAGCTAATGGTGTTGTGATCACTGAGCACTCTGAATCTAACCGTTCTGATGATAAAGAAGAATTTTTATCAGAAGTAGATGATGAAGATGCAGATGAAGACGATATTAAAGAAGCGGAAGATGTTAAAGGAAGTGACCCAGTTCGGTTGTATTTACGAAAAATGGGATCAGTTTCATTACTTACTCGTGAGGGTGAGGTTGAAATCGCTCGTCGTATTGAGAAGGGTGAGCGTGAGATCGTTCGCGCCATGTTGATGTCTCCTTTAGGAACATATGAGATCATTAACTTAGGTAAACGTCTTGATGAAGGCCGTATCAAAGTTAAATCTATCTTCAGAGGTCTTGAAGATGAAGACACTCAGTATGATGAAAAAGAGTACATCGAAAAAATCCATCAGCTTATTGGTATCGTAACAGTTTATCAAAAAGACACTGAAAAAGCATTTGTAGCGTTAAGAGAAGAAACGATCAAAAACGATGTTAAAGTTAAATTAACAGAAGAAGTTCGCGTATTTAATGAAGCTTTGATGGCTAACTTCGAATCGATTAACTTTAATCGTAAAACAATCAATCGCGTGGTCATCAAGTTTAAAAACTTGGTCAGCCGCATGGGGACATTAAGAAAGCGCATTAAAGATGGCGTAGAGAAAACATTTTCTAAAGATGTAGCTTCTATGGTTGAGCGTTTAAAGCTTATTGAATCCAACGAAAAAGAATTAACTAAAATGACTCGTGATACGGGTTTAAGTTACGGTCGCTTCCGTACTTACACATTACAAGCGCAAGAAGCAGAAGTTCGCTTAAAACGTTTACATCAAGATACAGAAATGAATTTTAGATGGATTCAAGAAACATACACAGCTATTTGGAAAGGTGAGCGTGAGGCTGATTTAGCAAAATCTGAATTAGTTGAAGCGAACTTGCGTTTAGTTGTATCCATCGCAAAAAAATATACGAATCGTGGTTTACAATTTTTGGACTTAATCCAAGAGGGTAACATTGGTCTTATGAAGGCCGTTGATAAATTTGAATACCGTCGTGGTTACAAATTTTCTACTTATGCTACTTGGTGGATTCGTCAGGCGATCACGCGTGCCATTGCCGATCAGGCCAGAACTATTCGTATTCCAGTTCACATGATCGAAACGATCAATAAACTTGTCAGAACACAACGTTTATTAATTCAAGAGTTAGGTCGTGAGGCCACTCCGGAAGAGATCGCAGATCGCATGGATATGCCGGTTGATAAAGTACGTAAAGTTTTAAAAATCGCAAAAGAGCCAATCAGTTTAGAAACTCCAGTGGGTGAAGAGGAAGACTCGCACTTAGGAGATTTTATCGAAGATAAAAAGGTGATCAACCCTGCGGAAGCAATCGTTAATATCAATTTAGCAGAGCAAACACGCCGAGTACTCGCTACTTTAACTCCACGTGAGGAAAAAGTACTTCGTATGCGTTTTGGTATCGGTGAAGAGTCAGATCATACTCTTGAAGAGGTTGGTCAGGATTTTAACGTTACACGTGAGCGTATCCGTCAGATTGAGGCTAAGGCTTTACGTAAGTTACGCCACCCAAGCCGCTCGAATAAGCTTAAAACTTTCGTAGACACATAGTTTTGATGAATAGTCTTAGTCATTAAGGCTGAAATGTGAGCAATTATGCTTAGGTTTGAGGCCTTATAAAGCTAGGAGCTAGGTTTTGAGTTAATAAGAGTATGTGTTTAAGAATTAAACTGGACGCTTTTTTAAAAAAATGAAGTTATTTCAAGGGAGATCGTTGATCTCCCTTTTTCATTTTGATAGAGTTTATTTCACATTATTTCAACTAACATCCGGTGGGGGTGTAGCTTAGTTGGTTAAAGCATCCGGCTCATAACCGGAGGATCCGGGGTTCAAGTCCCTGCGCCCCTACCATTTTTAAAGATGTTTTTTTGAGATAGCTCAACCTTAGGTAAAATCAAAGGAGCATATGGCTTCTCAAGATATCAGATGGCAACAGCGCTTTGATAATTTCCAAACAGCTTTCAAGCAATTAAAATCTGCTATTGATTTAATGTCTACTCGATCTTTAACCGGTTCTACGGTTCTACGGTTCTACTCACTCGATGGTGGAACTTTCTCCAAAGTTCAAAAATTTCATAAACTTAGCAGACGAAGTCTGTAGTTAAAAAAACTTCTAAACCCGAATGCGCGCTTCTGCAACAGTTTTGC
>JBKBTW010000163.1:0-6293 GCA_046291245.1 Pseudobdellovibrio sp.
GCTGCCCTACCTTTTAGCGTAACAGGAGCTTTACTTATTCTCTGGATCAGCAATCAATCTTTAAATCTATTCAGCTTCATCGGTCTCATTGTTTTAATGGGAATAGCTAAAAAGAACTCGATTTTATTAGTTGAATTTACCAATCACGTCAGAGAGCAAGGACAAACAGATGTTACTCAAGCTATTTTAGAGGGCTGTCCTGTTAGACTACGTCCTATTCTCATGACTTCTGTGGCCACTGTAGCGGCGGCATTGCCTTTAATTATAGGAAACAGCATGGGACAGGAAACGCGTACTCCTATGGGGTTAACGATTATCGGCGGAACTCTTGTATCAACAGTGTTTACTCTGTTCGTAGTTCCCTGTTTGTATAAAGTGTTATCTGCTTTAGAATCTAAAGACAAAAATGAATTCAATGTTTAACTCTTTTTAGAACATATCAAAGTGCCTACGATAAATAATTGTAGGCATGATCTAGTTTTGAGTTAACTCTAAAAATTCTTTTTTAATTTGCTGCAATCGAATCTTACTCCAAGTTATAACCTCATATAATGAAGCATTCACTTTTTCGTAATTTTTTAAATCTTTGTAAGTCATCAATCCGTCCAACATAACCAATGCATTCGTATAGGGTGGAGCCATAAAGTAATACTCAACGACAAGACTTCCATCCAAGGATTCAGATATTGATGTGTGCGTTTTATTGTTCACAGCTATTTCTAATCTATCCAACATAGTTTCTGAATCATTTAAAATATTCTTAATTAAAACAATAACCTCTTCTACTGTTTTGCTCCGCACATTCAGTATATTATTCATTTTCTCATTATTTTTATCAAGAGCATCAAAAAGACGTAGATCTCGACTGTGTAGAGAGCCTTTCCGTAAAGAGCTTCGCAAATCACGAATATAGGTTTCTAGTTCATCCATTTGTAAATAATCTTCATATCCCTTAGCCGTGAGAGATCTAGATGGTTCAAACAATTTGATTCGAGCCAATGACATTTTTCCAGCTTTGATTTTTTCATTTTCAATGAAATGTTGAACTTCATGTCTTAATGTTTTTGACAGATTCAAAACTTCATAACTTAACGATTGAGGCCCGATAAGAATCTTATTATCAGAACCAGAAAAGCGCCCTAATGATTTTGGACGACTGATAAGTTGTAAAACATCTAATATGATTTTAAGTTTACCATCACTTTTTTTAGATAACTCGTGCGCCGCTAAAACCATTCTCGCCACCTCATCTCCATCTTTAGAGCCTTGCAGCTTATAGAGCTTGTATTTTACTTCGAAATTGAATATTTTTTCATTTTTTACAATAGAAAAACTCAATACAGAGTCTGTAGTTTCATAGTGCATCTTCGAAGCACGAAAATACTCTTCTGCTAAAAATTCAAGATTTTTTACTTTTTTTTCCAAAGTACTGTGATCTAAACTCTCAGGATTATCTCTGATTTGATTAATAAGGGCACTTGCCATATTGCTTAACTGCCTAACCTCATGAAAACTTTCTTTATAGTAGGAAGTACTTGAAAGTTTGAACAAATCTTTACATAAACTTTGTGCGTGTGTAGTGAGACTCAACACCATCACAAATAATGTTGATAAAACTTTCATAAAATCGAATAAATTGCTTAAAACCTGCATATATAGTTTTCAAGCAAAGCCCGTACCAAAAAGCGATCCTTGTATATATTTTTGACAGCTAGATTATTTAGTCTGAAGTCTTAGGTAAGCGTGGTATTTTTAGTCCCCAATACTGAGTCTCACAAAGCGATTTTTAAAAAATTTAAAATTATACTTTTGGATTTAGTCATGTTTACTTTATGACTTATTTAGACAAATTTTAAAATTATTTTTTGCGTTTAAGTCCTACCTCTTCTAACTCTGAATCTAGACCCCAAAACTTTGACAGCAAGTGAGGAGCATGTGATCCAATATAAGACATTAACAAAAACTTGATCAAGCGCCCTATAAAAACAATGATTGCGATTTGAAGTATTGAGAACTCCGCTATAACCGCGAATATAATTGCTGGCTGCTGTACAAAGGGTGTCACTGCAACTAAAAACAATAACCATAAACCATATTGTTGAAAAAAATCATGAGTCCATGTCCACATTTTTGTGGACTGAATACCTGGATAAAGTTCCTCAACAATATTTAATCCGTAGTGGTGGATGGCCCAAGCTAAGACAGCAGCCCCAACTGTCGAGCCAAGCGCAACACAAAACGAAAGTCTGATCCATTTTTTAGGAGTTAGCATTGCGCTAGAAATTAACAATCCATCATTAGGAATAACGACTATAAAGTTATCAAGTGCAGCCAAAACACCTAATAACGGTGCATACCAAATACGATTAATATATGATTGTATGAACTTAACAGCTTGAATAGTTTTTTGTTTGAACTTTGACATTCTCAAATGCTATCACGACTGAATCGCCTGTGCCACTGATAAACTCTCAGAAAAACAACATTCAAATGCAGGGTTAACCCAATTATCTTGATTAACAAAATATATTTTATCATTTATGGGTTCTGCAATTTTAGCCACTGCACCAGAGCTAATCATGCCTTTGCCTGCCAAAGGCACTGAGTGCCCCCAACGTGTCAACCTATACCCTTTCACATCCTTAATGTCGTATCCCGCTACTGAGCAAAACTGCGCTAATTCTTCTTGCGATTGTATTAAATGTTTTTGATGCGCCATTGGAGAAAATAAAAACTGTCTTCCTCCATCATAAGGAAGTGGTCTATACATTGTCATAACAGAGTAATCCACTTGATCGTTTTGTGCCCATGTTCCGAAACAGACATCTGTCGTCAATGGATTTTGTGGTTTTTGCGGTGTAGGAGACTCAGAAAATTTACCTTTTAACGAAAAAATATCATAACCTACAGATTCAAATTTTTTATTAAAAATTGCATTTGTAACCAAATATCCTCTGTAAATCATTTTCTTAAAAGCGTCTTTTTTTTCTAAACTTAAACTCTCTACGACATACTTAGCGACAAACTTTGGAAAAGCACATATAACTTTATCACACTCTATCGTTATAAATTTTTTATTCACATCTTCATAGGTTACCCAAACCTTACCATTATTTTTTTCAGCAACCTTGATAACAAATGCTCCCGACACCACATGTCCTTGGGGTAAAGTATTTCTTAAAACTTGATGCAAAGCTTGAGTGATACAGGCATTGCCTCCAGGTAAAGCCATCACGCCATCAACCTCTGCAGTAATAAAGTTAAGCGCTTGAGCTGCTGATATTTCATCAATAGATCCAACGAATGAAGACCAGCAGTATGATTGGAAATACTCTAAAATATGAGGATGAACTGCTCCAAAAGTCTCTGTAATCCATTGTTCAAAACTCATATTATCAAGTCGGCACAACTCCGCGTATGAAACATCAGAGCCTTCAAGCCAAGGAATTTCAGGATAAGCCTCATCATATATACGACGCAATTCTTTTGCCACACGTTTAAAGTCATTTGCATTTTCAGGATCGCTTGCACCTTCCCAAAAATCTTTCATCATTTTGTTTTTAACGATGACCGAAGTTTCTTGATCTGATTCAATTCTAAATTTACCAGTTAAATTCAACTCTTTAAAAAACTGTTCTATCTCTGAACCTTCATCCGGAAGAGTTACATAGGCCGCACCAATCGAATATTCAGATTTTCCAAATTTTTCTCCTTTAGAGTTACCACCAAAATGTTTATCTTGTTCTAACAAAACAGGACTCAAATGCTTTAAATGATACGCAGACAGCAATCCAGACATACCACCGCCTGCGACCACGACGTGTGTGAAAATCGTAGGTTCTGGTAAACCACCATTTCTTTGAATATATCCATCAACATCCCATAAAATATCATGGGGTCGATCAATATTATCACCATTGAAATCTAAACTTGAAGAATCTCCTATTGAAATATTTTGAATTGGATCATCTTGAATCCCTGAAAGAGAATCCTTTATGCGCTTTGAATTATTTTTTAAAAGATCATGAGCGAAAGCCTTAGAATTTAAAGCGTAGCCCAAAGCAAAGCTTGCGAAAGAAGAATATTTAACAAACTGACGTCGATTCAAAGACATATGAAACACCTTTTTAAATGATTACCGAGCTTTTAACTCACGAAATTGCCCAGAATTTCAACTATCTCATTATATGATCCTAGACTTTGTGACAACATATAGATCTTTGATTCTTACTCTATTTTCAGCTTGTTTTCATTTGACTTTCAATTACAATATTTTGGTTATATAATGAACATTTTTATAAAAACACAACGATAAAACTGACTCGTATAAACTAGTCAAAGCATCAAAGGAGACAGCAATATGAAAAATCAAGAGAAGGTTGTTGAACAACTAAACAAAATTCTTGAAGCAGAGCTTGCGGGAGTTGTTCGCTATACGCACTACTCACTTATGGTATTTGGCCACAACAGAATTCCGATTGTAAAATGGTTACGCGACCAAGCCTCAGAATCTCTTTTACATGCCAGTGAAGCTGGTGAACACATCACAACGTTAGGCGGCCACCCTAGTCTTAAAATCGGCCAACTTATCGAAACACATAAACACTCCATCAATGATATTTTAAACGAAAGCTTAAATCATGAATCAGCTCAGCTCGAAAACCTCATGGGACTTTTAAAACTTGTTGAAGGAGAATCGATTTATTTAGAAGAGTACGCGCGTAACATGATCGTAGAAGAAGAAGCTCATGTGGCGGAAGTACGTAAAATGCTTCGCGTACAACCTAAAGACTAAGAACATTATTTTAAGTTTAAAAAATAAAAAAAGCTAACTCTTTCGAATTAGCTTTTTTTTTATTTTCTTTGTTTTAAAGAATAAAACTACAAAGATAATTTAAAAATTACTTTGTTGTTGCAAAAGTAAAAACTTTGATCCCATTTAGTAATTCTGGATAATCTACAAAAGGATTGCGATTTCCTTGAAGATCCTCAACCATATCATTTCTTTTTCTTTCAAAATCACTTACAGGATCAGCTATATGCCATGCTCTCAAAGATTTTTCTTCATTTGGAGATAACTTCATTTGGTAACGAACTGCAAAGTAGAATATAGCTCTTGCTACATTACCTTTATGAGCTGTAGGTGGTTCAAATACAACTTCACTACTCCCATTTTGAGTTCCTAAGCGATTTTGGTTGCACTTAAGATTTTCAATGTCCTTATCTACATCTCCAAACCGTAATGAGCTTCGAGTGGAGTTAAGCTTAGAATCTGTTGGATATAAATGATGTAAATCTGATTTTTGCATATGACTGCTAAATCTAGACGTAAAACGACTTTGAGGCCATGTGTGCTCCGTGTTTAAAACATCACCACTGCGAGGAACTGTTCCTGGCCCAATATTATTGCCGCCCCCAAAATCTTTATTTGTAAAATATTTTTCACAATAAACATCCTGTACTGTGTATTCACCGCTTGAGTTTTGTTCCAAATGAATAGAACCAAAAAGATATTTTCTTGCTAAATCATACCCTAAAGATGTATGCGCCTGACATCCACCCTCTTTAGTGCAAGAACTCCCAATAGTATCATAAGTTCCTTTATTTTTAATATGCGTACTTTTTAAAATAACATGTAATCGATCCAATAGATCACTGTCTTTAAGTTGACCAGATTGATAATCTGATAAGAAATGCTCACCATAATAATATTCTTTAGGCGTAACATACGCATTGGCTGCGCTAAGTATAAAGAATACGACCCCAGAAACTAAAAACCTTAAGTTGCGTGCGAAATCATTCTGCATTATTCCCCCCTCTGGAATTCTGACTGATGGTAGCTTTAGAGCATACATACTGCTATTTTTAAAATAGTCAGTTAAACTGTAGAAAAAACGTAGCAAGACAAATTTGATATTTCACCAAATTTGTTGTTAAATTTCTGTTTTGAAACAGCGTTTCATAGGAGAATAGACCCATGACATATCTTAAAATATCAAAAACGTTCATTATATGCTTATTTATTTTGCTAAACAAACATGTTTTAGCTGAAGGGCTACCTGAAAATACCGATGCAGCTAACACCACACAAGAAAGCCACTTTGTTAACTCTTTTAAAATAGGAGCTTTATTTTCATCAAAATACGAATATCGCGGAGTGATTTTTTATAACGATTTTCAACTCACTCCTGTTATTACAATAAATATGTGGGACAATTCTATTGAGTATCAAACAAACTCTATAAGCTACCGTAAGTTTATTTATAATGACAATTTAAGATTTAGAACTCGTT
>JBKBTW010000164.1:0-6258 GCA_046291245.1 Pseudobdellovibrio sp.
AGGGGCTAAAATCAAAATTTGAACATGTTTAGAGCCAACTGAAGTTTTCTTCAAAACCAAATTATTCAGAAGCGGCAACACAAATGCGCCTGTTTTCCCTGTTCCGGTTTGAGCACAGCCTAATAAATCCTTACCCTCTAAAAGATAAGGAATAGCTTGCGCCTGTATAGGTGTTGGTTTTTCATGTTTAAGGCTCTTTAAAGCTCTTTGCAGAGGTTCAATAAGTTTTAAATCAGCAAATGTCGTATATAAATCTGGAGATGTTTTGCTCTCTGGAGCAGCTTCTTTTTTATCAAAATTTGAATTATCGGTCATAAGGCGCAAAAGTAAACTTATCCTTTAAAAATAACAAGATAAATACCCTTATTTTCATCTTATTACAAAAACTATGAAAATATCTCACAAAATATATGCAAAACTACGCATACAAAGTTCAATTTCTCGAGATTATCTTTAATTAAAATACTTTCTAGTTTTACGAATATCGCTCACAAAAGCCTTGATTTGATCTTGAACGAAATCAAGTTTTTGAATCACAGAAGAAAAATCTTTTTCCTTATCCTTTTCCTTTTTGACCACAAACTTTACATCTCGAAGAGCTTGTCTCGCCCCTTCAATAGAAAATTTATCACGATATAAAAGTTTTCTGATCAAAAAAGCGTTCTCTACATCTTTACGTGTGTAAAACCGCTGATTATTAGAAGCTTTCTTAGGTTTTAATAAATCAAACTCTTGCTCCCAATAACGAAGCACATATTGCTTAATTCCAAGGAGATCAGCCACATCACCTATTTTAAAACCAAAACGATCTGGAATATCCGCTATCTCTTTTAAGAGCTGCTCATCCACCAAAACACTAGGAAATGATTCAGAGTCAGCTTTAAGAGTTCTTTTAGAAGCGGCATCACTGTTATTTTCGGCGGCCTTTAAATCAGACTCACCATTTTGTAGATTTTCCTCTTCTAAAAAAGAGGCTTGATGCATATCTGCATCTGATAAAAAATTATCCTCTAAAGAAAGCTCAAACTCATGCTGAAAAATCTCAAAATGGCTGTGCTCTCCACCATCGTTCTGAGATTCAGAATTTTCAGACACTGTTACTTTGAGAATTTCTTCATTCGGATTACTCATCATCATCCTCGTCATCTTGACCAATTAAATGGGCGTACTCTTCACCGTTCAACATAGCCTTTAAAACCTGACTTGGTCTAAAAGTTAAAACTCTACGAGCTGAAATTTTAATTTGCTCTCCGGTTTGTGGATTGCGCCCATTACGCTCATTTTTACCACGCACAACAAAATTACCAAAACCTGAGATTTTAACTTTCTCACCTTTGTTTAAAGTCTCTTTTAGAGAATCAAAAACCATTTCAACAAGCTCACTGGCTTCTTTCTTTGAAAATCCTATTTTCTCATATACTTTTTCAACAATATCCGCTTTTGTTACCGTTGAATTTCCTACATTTTGCCCTGCCATGGTCCATCCTACTCAAATGTTTCTAATATTATGTTATAACTACATTCTCTCTTTGCGCAACTATTCTACGGAGCATCATTAACGTAATTGAGCTCCAACAGATTTTTGAGCCGCAGCGATCACTTTCTGACTGACATCACTCATTATGGCATCAGTTAAAGGTTGTTCTTTGGATTGCATACGCACACGAAGAGCCACTGATTTTTGCCCCGGAGGAAGTTTATCTCCCTCATAAATGTCAAAAACTGTTAACTCTTGCATGTAAGCTCCGACGGCTTTCTTGATTTCTTTTGTCATATCACCAATAGATTTATCACTTGCTAAGACAAACGCAAAATCACGGTCGACTGGTTGATAGCTTGAAATAGATTTAAATTTCGTAGGTCTTGGTTGCCCCGCCAATAAAACATCTAAGTTAATCTCGGCCAAGCACACTGGAACTCTGATTTTAGCATCGCTCAATAATACAGGATGAACAGATCCTAAATAGCCTACAGCTTTACCTTCAACAACCAAGCTACCCCACTGACCTTTGTGTAAAAAAGCAGGAGCTTCAATTTGGGGTGCAATTGTGTAAGCGGAGATCTGCAAAGATTGCATTAAGTTCTCTATGGTCGATTTTAATTTATAAATAAGCGGCATTGTTTGAGCATACAAACCAAAATCATTACCCCACAAAGCTAACACGAGCCTACGCGTTTCTTTGTACTCACCATCAGCTTTTGAAAAACTGGAGCCAATCTCATATAATTGGCCTTTTTCATTGCCTGCATGAAAGTTTTCTTTGATGTTTTTCCAAATCGGATACGCAAGTGATCTACGCATAACATTTAAATCTTCGCTCAATGGATTTTTAAGTTTCACAGCTACAGAGTCTGTCGGTAAACCGAGTTGAGCATAAAGAGCTGTTGCTCCTAAAAACTTACTTTCTTCAGTTTCAGATAAAAAAGCATAATTAAAAGCTTGATCATAACCTTCCGATCTTAAAAATTGTCCTAGCTTGTAATTCGATATATACTTTTCATCATGTTTTACAGGCTCCGACGAAAAGCTCGGCAAAGTCTCTGTAATATACTCATATCCTTTTAAGCGCGCATACTCTTCAACCAAATCCATGTCATGTTCAAGATCAAATCTGAACAGAGGCGGGGTCACTTTATACTCCCCTGTTTTAACTATCTCAACCTTACAGTGTAAACCACGCATATACTGTTCAAACAAATCAGCCTCGGCTTTGTAACCTAAGCGGTCACTAATCGTGTCAATTTTCACATCAACCGGAAGCTTTACAACTGGCTTAGGATAAATATCATAATGATCCCCGTAAGCTTCACCACCTGCGACTTGCAAAATCAAATTCACAGCACGATCCATAATTTCAAAAGTTTGACTTGGATCAACACCTCGAGAAAATCTGTACGCGGAATCCGTTTCTATACCATGACGACGAGATGATTTTCGCACTGACATGGATTTAAAGTTTGCTGACTCTAAAAAAATATTCTGAGTGTGCTCACTCACTCCTGAGTTTAAGCCACCAATAACGCCAGCTAAGGCCACTGCTCCATCAGCATCAGTGATCACTAACTCATCCCCATTAAAAACGATCTCTTGTTCTTTTAGCGTTTTAAAATTTTCGCCAGATTTAGCGTTTCTCACAACTATTGTTTGCTTACGAATAAGATTGGCATCAAAAGCATGTAAAGGTTGTCCCATCTCGAGCATAACGTAGTTTGTCACATCTACTATATTGTTAATTGAGTTCAACCCAATAGCTTCTAAACGTTTTTTGAGCCAGCTTGGAGATTCTTTTATTTTTACTCCCGCGATGTAACGTCCGCAATAGCGCGGGCAAAGCTCAGAATTTTCTACAACTAATTTTATTTTGTTTTTTGTAGACTCCGAGCTAAATTTTTTCTGCACTTCTGGATTTTTAACAGGTTTATTTAAAAGACACCCGATCTCACGAGCTAAGCCATAATGACTTAAACAATCAGCTCTGTTCGGCGTAACTTTAAGTTCAAAAACTATATCGTCATATCCAGCGTATTTTGCATAAGACTCCCCAACAGGAGCAGTAGTCTCTAAAATTTGAATACCATCCGATTCTGTGGCTAGCCCCAATTCTTTTAATGAGCACAGCATTCCGTTTGAGTCTATATCACGGATTTTAGATTTCTTAATAGCAAAATTTCCAGGCAAAACAGCTCCAGGTAATGCTACAATGACTTTATCACCAGTTTTATGGTTTTGCGCGCCACAAACAATCTGTTCTATTTTTCCAGGGGCTACCTCAACCTGACACAAAGATAATTTGTCTGCATTAGGATGTTTATCTTTAAGTTGGATATAACCCACCACCACGTTTTGAAAATCACGTGCGCGATTTTGTATATCTTCTACCTCGAGACCAGCCCGCGTAAGAAGATCAGCTAATTTTTGTGGATCAGCATAGAATTCAGTTACATCAACAAAATCATTTAACCACTGAAGAGAAATTTTCATAATACCTCTGAAACTTTTATAGAATCTTAATAAATATTTAAAACTGTTTTAAAAAGCGAACATCATTTTTCGGAAAATGACGAATGTCATCGACACCATATTTAATAATGGCCATACGCTCAACGCCAAAGCCGAACGCAAAACCTTGCCACTCGGGATAAGGAACATTCGCATTTTTAAAAACCTGTGGATTGATCAACCCACACCCACCAATTTCAATCCAACCTGTTTGTTTACACAAAGAACATCCTTTACCTTTACAGATAGGGCATGAGCAATCCACCTCAGCAGAGGGCTCAGTGAACGGAAAAAAACTAGGTCTAAATCGTGTCTTTAACCCTGGCCCAAAAAACTCTCTTACAAAAAAAGAAATCGTTCCCTTTAGATCAGACATAGAGATTTTACGATCAACGCACATACCCTCAATCTGATGAAAATTAGGTAAGTGTGAAATATCGCTATCGCATCTAAAAACAGGTCCTGTGCCTATAATTCTTAACGGCGGTTTTTCATTTTCTAAACTATGAATCTGAATAGGAGACGTATGAGTTCTCAACACATGTGTGTCATCTACAAAAAATGTATCTTGCATATCACGAGCTGGATGATCTGGTGGAATATTCAAAGCTTCAAAGTTGTAGTAATCTTTTTCTATAAGAGGACCTGTTCTAAGTGAATACCCCAACCGAGCCATCACTGAAAATATCTCGTGAGTTACTTTGTAAATAGGATGCTCATGCCCAGCTTGCCGTGCTGATACAGAGACGGACAAGTCAATTTTTTCATTGAGCATTTTAGATTCAATCTCTTTATTTTTAAGAGAATCCTCAGCTTTAGAGTAGGCTATTTCAAGCTCTGATTTAACCTCATTCACTTGTTTTCCGAATAAAGGTTTTTCCTCTTTGGGTAAAGTTGCCATCAATTTCATGGCCTCAGTTAAAGCTCCCGTTTTACCAAGATACTGCACTTTGAATTGATAAAGCTCTTGAGAAGTTTGAGCTTTATGAAAATCCTTGAGAGCATTTTCTTTAATACTTATTAATTGGGCATTTGAGGCTGAATTTATCTGTAAATTTTTCGGTGTTTGAGTCATGCAGTTATTATATGAAGAATTTTAGTCTTTTCAAGGATTTAGCCTTATGATACAAACTTCTTTCGAGGGCATATCGTGGCGCACAAAAATAAAGAAAACTACAGTCCATACAAAGCACGTATGGAAGCTAGAAAAAATGCAAAATCAGGCAAAACCACTCAAACTCAGGAAACTCAAAGCCTGAGAGGTAAGCATAAAAAGCCTGATCAAATTTATTCAGCTCACGAGGCTAACGATCGTATGGCCGATATCTTTAGAAATCATGATTTTAAATGCTCCCACGAAGAGCGTGCAAAACTCGCACATTTTTATGAGCTTTTGATGAAAAATCAAGAAAACCGCAACTTCACCCGCCTTCTGAAACTTCGAGACATTGCAATTAAACACTTTATTGACTGCCTGATTATCACAGAGCTTGTTGAGCTCAAATTTCCACTGATCGACGTGGGCACGGGACCTGGGTTTCCGGGAGTTCCCCTTAAAATTCGCTATCCTCACGAAAAGATACTTTTAGCTGAAGGCGTTCAGAAGCGTGTTGAGTTCTTGAAAGATGTACGCGAGAATTTAAATTTAAAAAATCTTGATATTGTAGGACGCAATATCAATCCTTATTTTGTCTACCCGGTATATGGCGTTATCACAAGAGCTGTGGAGGATATATCGAACACTCTTAAAAACACAATGAGCTGTTTACAAGAAGGTGGCGAGGTGTATTTTATGAAAGGACCAGGGGTTGATCCTGAAATAGAATCTGCTCTCAAAAATTTTTCTGAACACTACGAGCTCAAACATGATATTGCTTACACCTTGCCTAAAACTGAAAACAATAGACGGCTGGTGGTATTTAAAAAAATTAAAAATGCGCCACTACCTGAAGATGACGATAATGACATCCTTCTCGAAGATACACAAGGGCTCCCACAGATACACGTTTAGTCTATTTCAATTTACATAAATAGGGAATGAATCTCGCAAAAAAATAACTTTAAAATACTCATTAATACTCGCAAAAGGCAAAAAAGAAAGAAGTAGCGAGAATGTACAAGAAAGCACTCTTTTACCATCCTACTTTTGCTGAAGTTTATTATAATTTGGGTGTGCTGTATGCTGAATACAAGGAGTTTGAAAAGTCTACGTATTACTATGAAATGGCAACTCATTTTGATAAGAATTTCTCCAAGGC
>JBKBTW010000165.1:0-6193 GCA_046291245.1 Pseudobdellovibrio sp.
GTGACTCAGATGCACATTGATTTCCGTACGCTACACTTGAAGTTTGGTACGCAGGCACACTTTCATTATGTGCTACGCTCTTACCGTTAAAGCTACACGCTGATGGTAAAGCCACTGAACAATTGCTATTCGTATAACTTCCACTTAATATTCCATAATTACAAGTACGAGACTCAGACTCACACTTACTTCCATACGCTACACTTGATGCTTTATATACCGTAATAGATTCACCATGTGCTAGACTTTTACCGTTAAACTCACAGGCTGTAGGGTCACATTTTAAGTATTGATAAGATGCAGATCCACTTAAGACCCCATCATTACATGTTCTAATTTGTTTAATAGCATCACAATTATTTGACTGAGCGCTTCTATATAATCCTATAGTACCTAAATGAGGAATTACTGTACCATCACTTAACACACACTCTTTAGGTACATACGGAGTATTATTTGATGGTTCTCTAGATGTCGGAGGTTGCGCCGTTGACATTCCACCAACTTCTTCTAAATTATTAGCGGCACTAAAAGTTGCTTTGTTACAACCACTTATCAATATGAAACTCGTCAGAGATATAAATAAAAATGAAATCCTATTATTAAATTGATATAAAAAATCTTTCAACACGAGTTGCATAATTCCCCCTTAGACTTTGCCCAAATTATCTTAAAGCAAAGTACAGACCAAATCCGTTAACGAATTAACCTTGACTTAAAGCCTGCATAAAATATCGGAAGCATTATATAGCAACATGAATTTATACATGTACAAATTTATAACTATTTTGACTTTTTACTTATCATATCAAGATGTTATCTATGATTGATAACTTAGAATCTCACAACTATTTAGACATTAATTAAAGGATAATTTATTTGAATCAAATTGAGACATTGCTCAAATAAAAAAAAGGCGAATCTGTATAATAAGTGGACTTTTTTTCATTTGGATTTTTAATTATTTAATAACAGCTAATCCTATCGGATCGTTACTAAATTTTAAAAGTAAGTTATATCTAGCGACTGCTTCAATTGGGCTATATTTTTCATTGAGAACTTTTTTAAGTTCTTCTTGATTAACTATAAACTTATTAAAAGTAATCGTACATTTCATAGTTTTCCATGGTCCTTCACAAAGTGCTTTAGCTCTTTTACCTCTTTTCATTGCAGAACTCATCTCTTTAGTTACTAAAATTGGAGCTTTATGACCTGTAATCAATACACCGCCAACAACTAAATCAGATTCTAACCAGAATAGGGATTACTAAAGCAGAGCAACATAAGAGTTGTTGATAAGAATCACCTAAGAAACCAAGCCCGCCAGGCAGAGTAGCTAGAGACGAGAAAAGCTTTTTTGTGCTTTATCCGCCTGAGCCTTAAGCAAAAATTAAAACTTTATCAATTATTTGAAATGAGCCATAGATGAACTCGATCGGGGAGTGAATTCTTTTTTATAAAGGTGTAGCCTCATATCTTATTTGTACTCAACATTACTTAATTAAGAAGGATTAGCTTTATGTCTGAAGTTCTTTTTCAACCCTTTTCTTTAAAAACACTTAATATCAAAAATAGAATTGTCATGGCCCCAATGACAAGATCTTTTTCACCAAAGGGAATTCCCACCAAAGACGTTGCGAATTATTATCAACGGCGAGCAGATTCAGAAGTAGGTTTAATTATCTCAGAAGGCACTGTTATCAATCGTGTGGCATCTTCGAATGATGAGAACATTCCACATTTTTATGGACAAGATTCATTAACTGGGTGGAAACAAGTGATTGATCAAGTACACGAACGTGGTGGAGCCATGGCGCCTCAAATATGGCATATGGGGATTATGAAACCTCATCAATCTGGGTGGATGCCGCAAGGTCAGTTTGAAGGACCATCGGGATTAGTAAATGAAGGTGAGCAAGGCGGAAGCACCATGAGTGAGTCTGATATTATACAAACGATTCAGGCTTATGCTGATGCTGCAATAAATTCAAAAAAATTAGGCTTTGATGCAGTTGAAGTTCATGGTGCCCATGGTTATTTGATCGATCAATTTTTTTGGGATGTTTTAAATAAGCGTTCAGATATGTATGGCGGTAAAACTCTAAAAGAAAGAAGTCGTTTTGCAGTTGATGTAATTAAAAGTATTCGCAAAGCAGTGGGAGAAGATTATCCGATTATTTTAAGGTTATCTCAGTGGAAACAACAAAATTACGATACTAAATTGGCACACAGTCCTCAAGAAATGGAAGATTGGTTAGTGCCTTTAGCAGATGCGGGGGTTGATATCTTTCACTGTTCACAACGAAAATTTTGGGAACCTGAATTTTGCGGAAGCCATTTGAATTTTGCCGGTTGGGCTAAAAAAATAACTGGCAAGGCCACTATTTCAGTAGGATCCGTAGGCTTGTCTGGTGAGTTCATTCAAGCTTTTAGAGGAGATGGATCTACTCCTGTTACACTTGAGGCATTGATAGAGCGTATGGATAAAAATGAATTTGATTTGATAGCGGTGGGGCGTGCTTTGTTAGCCGATCCAGAGTGGGTGAAAAAGATTAAATCAGGTCGTTTGAGTGAGTTAAAGGGATTTGACAAAAAATACTTAAGCGAACTTTATTAGCTGAGCTTTGTTTTTATTTTTTGGCAGAGCTTTTGTAATATTCGCTTTTCTTTAACTTAAAAGGATTTATAGTTTTTTCGAGTTCAATAAGTCTGGCCTTTATTTCTGGTGGTGCAGAAGCTTGGGCCAGCACTCTTTCTAAAGGTGTTTCTGGCTCGGAGTAAGTCTTCTTGTATTTGGCTCTGATGCGAAGTTCTGTTTTTAGTTTCATCTGCGGGTGAAATAGATTCTGAAGCAGAGACCATTCGTTTTTGTAAATATCGTTCATAATTTCAACGAGTTCTTTTTTGTCGTAACGATCCCAACCAAAGATTTCTCGAACGTGAGTATAGTTTTTCTTGTACGGCCGCCCGCGTTTAATCGCCACTTTATCAGATCTATTGTCGCCTTGGATGTATCTGATAAAGTGGTGGTTTAAAAATTCATTGCCGTTATCAACTGCAACTGTGTGGATTTTAAATGGCAACGACGCTTCGATGTCTTTCATACAAGTTATTAAACAGAACATAGACTTACCCCACCTAGCTCGGCACTCAGTCCAACTTGTTATGATGTCAGTCACGGTCAACGTGAGCGCATAGGCGCCAGTTAAACTTCCACCACAGTGATGAACGGTATCTGCTTCAACGTGACCGATACCTGTTACCTTGTAAATCATGCGACGGCCGCGGTTTTTTTTTTGAGGCTTTTTGTTTTTAATCGTACCTAATAAACGAACAGCACTTTTTCTGTGGATTCTCAAGTTTATTACAAATTCGCTCAAAATAAGACACTTCGTTTTTCGGTCAGAATTATGGTAACACGCCTACTCATAACCTGGACTTATTCATACTTCGCATCGCCATTCACCTCATCACCTCCGTGTGATATCAAGGACTTAAGGTTAGCATTTTCGGTGACAGCCTTTAATGGGCAATGGGGGTGGGGCTGGTTATTCGATTCTCGATTTGAGTCGGCTTCGGTATCACTTCTTTCCGGGAAATTTGTAAATTGAATTTCACTTAAGTCTAGATCATTTTGTGACGATAGGTTATCCATGGGAATAGCCTTATCTGATCAGTCTTTAAATCTAAGGAAATTTGCATTGTTATGCATAATAATTTTTGGTTTTTTTTCTCAGTCAGTTTATGCAGATAATAAAGGAATCAGTAATCGCTGTTATACTGAATCAGAAAATTATGTAAATAAAAAAAATCTTAAAGATCTATCACGACAAAGTGCTTTCGACGCATATTATAGAACTTGTATTCAGCGAGAAGGTCTTGTTTATTCTTCAAAATCAAACTCTCTTCAAGTAGGATGGAATTCTAGTAGTCCAGAAGCACGTGCTTGTGCACCGAAATATTCGAATTTATTAAGACAACAAAAGAACATCGAGTATCAAAGTAGTATGATGAATTGCATAAAGCAGCAACAAGCAGCTTCAAATAAGCCTGCTGTAAATGCAGCTACATCATCTAAAACTAGCAGTGTAAAAACAGTAAACTCAAGTTCGAATGGCAGTGACAACAAAAGAAGTACCGCTAATGCTGGCACCAATAGCAATACTAGTACTCGATCAAATCAAACATCAAGGAATGTTAACAAAACGAGTGCACAGTCAAACCAACCTGCTGCTCAAAACTCTACAGCGAATTCTTGCTCTTCAAAACCATCTGGAGTTGAAGGTTGTTGCCAGATGGAAAATAACCAAGTCGTCTGGGCTTATGAAAATTGTGGTACAGAATCACAGTGTCGCGAAAATGGCGGCAATTGGGATGGTGGCTCATGTGCTCAAGCGACAGCTATGTGTCCGCGAGATACTACAGTTATAACTGGAGATACGCAAAATTGCTTGTGTGCAGATGGGAAAACGAAAGTTAGTAAATATGGAGCTGAGTTTTGCCCCTCAAGTTGCAGTGATGATGGACAAATATTTAATTCGCAGTCTAAACAATGTGAGTGTGATGTTTCTAAAGGATATGTATTAATTTATAATTCAGGTATGTCCTCGGAAGAGTTGTATTCGTATAATGGATCTGTGTGTATAAAAAAAGACAATGTAAGTAAATCCATAGATAATCAAGCATCATCAAGTTTAAAGTGTCTCTCTGGTATTAAAGCCAGAGTGGAGAGTTGTAAAACTCAAGCTGAGACAGCGGTTAAACAATGTGATTCTAAATCTTCATCATCAACATCGAATAACATCGTTTCGGGTTTACAGCAGGTATTGCAAGCAGCACCTTTGTATATGCAAACTAAGGCTGGGTCAGGTGCTTATCAAAATTGTCTAAATGTAGGTTTAGCGAGTCAAACAGGTTATTACGCTTTAGATCGTTTAAAAAAAACATGCTCATCAGAAATCAGTAAATGTTCATCAAGTTGTGAAGATGTGAAAAATGATTTGGAAAATAATCAGCAAAGACTTTATGATAATTGTATGAACGAATTGAAAGTTCGTTCGCAGAGTGGTGGCTCAAATATACAAAGTATTGAGAACTCAATTCAGGCAGCTAATTCTGAATTGGAAATTGAAGTTAAAAGTCAGCTTCAGCAACTTGCTGAGTCTGTTACAGAAAGTACAGGCAAGTGTGATCCGGATGGACAGGCTGAAGAAAATAAAAATACACTTCAAAATTATATGTCAGATATTAATAATACAGCGGCACAAGCTAACCAGTGCCAGTGTCAGCTCTCAGCAGGAAGTACAAGTTGTGAAGCTGTAGGACCTGCTGATTGTGAGAAAAACCCAAACTTAGCAGGCTGTAAACAAGCGACGATAGATTGTTCTGTTTCAAACCCACCACCTTCTTGCAAAATCATTACAGATAATAAGGAAGTTAGCAGCATGATTGCAGGTGTAGGTGGAGGCGGAGGTTCTGCGCAAACAACGAATACAGATGGTGTAAGTAAGTTTGCTGGTGCGGATAATATTAATTTAGGTGATTTAAGTGGTGCAAAAACTACAAGTGGGACAGAAGCTGTGCAAGCTGATGGTGGATCACCTTTTGGTAGTGCTCAAGGCGGTGGCGGTGGACTCGGTGGTGGTCCAGGTGGAGGGAGTAGCTCCGGATCTGGAGGTCCATCGGGAAGTTCTGCTGAAGGTTCAGATCCTAAATCAATCGGTGGTTTTTTTAATACGGCTAAATCTGCTTTGAGCAGTTTGTTCGGTAATGGAAAAAATTCTGGAAGCTCCTTAAATAGTAAAACATACGGTGAAGAAAATGGCGCTGGAAGTGCTATTGACCCATCTAAATGGCGCCCGGGTGTTCGCGGAGTAGCGGCAGCAAATGAAAATGGAATCGGCGGCAAGTTTCAAGATATTTGGAAAACTATGAGTAATCAGTACAAGCGCCAAGGTCTACAACAAAACTTCATAGCGGGTGATAAATGAGTAAAATTAAAACTTTAAATTTAATTTGCATAAGCTTTTTTGTGACGGTGTTTGTCTCGGTAAGTGCTTCTGCTATATCATGTGAGGATAGTTCTTTAAAAGTTAAATTATCTGATCTAGAGTATATAGGAAAAAAATTAGCAGAATATGGTGATCCATCAACATGCCAAGTCATTCAAGGTGTGGGAAATGATAAGCAAGCA
>JBKBTW010000166.1:0-6169 GCA_046291245.1 Pseudobdellovibrio sp.
GTCGTTAGTGGATTGCGCAGAATTCAAAAATCTCCCAACCTTGTTCGTTCTTTTTTTGATCACGAAAATACAAAATATGCGGCTTGATTAAGTCCAAATACTTTCGGCCGGGTTAATACGTCCCTTTGGCTGATACTCAAATTGATCGTTGATTTGCTTGAAGCGACCTTCTTTAGATAAATCATATTTTTTATGATCCATATAAATTTCTTTCACTTTTAAAAATTGTCTTTCCATTCGATCGATCATCAAATCTACAGCAACATATATATCAGTTGCTGCACCTTGAGCTTTAAAAAACTTCTGACGAGAGTTAATCGTTATTTCACAATGAAACTCATGATGATCTTTCCAGTAATAAACATTACAACGTCCATCTTTTAATAAAAACTGACCTATTTCATCAAGCTTTTCGTTAGTGTAATTAACTAATGACTCTGAGTAATCAAGGTGTTTGAACGTGTAATTCGATTTCATGTTTTCTCCTTCATGGCTTGATCCTTTGTAACCAAGCTACTCTGTAGTTGTTGCTCTATAGGCTTAGATGCCGTTTGAGTGTTTACTTAGTTAATTTATCGGTCACAACTAGACCTAAGATGAGTTCATTGAAAACTTTTTTATTTATTTTTTAAACAGATGTTTTGATCTTCGACTCAATCTAAAACACTTTTACACAAAGCGGCTTACCTAAACCTGCAAATTAAAACTAATCATCTAAAATTTAGACATTTTTCGAGAGTTTTGTATGGGTTCGAATTTACTTTTTTAAACAGCAATAACTCGACATTATTAAATCTATTTACACTCTCAATCACCAATTACCCAAACGAACCACTTCTGTCACCAACTTAACGCCTTTGAGGTTTTCCACAGTCCTTTGCACATGAGTAATAACCGACCATACATCTGAAGCCTTAGCTTGATCTAAATTTACAATAAAATTAGCATGCTTTAACGAAACTTGTGCATCGCCTATACGAAAGCCTTTTAAACCACACTGATCTATAAGTTGAGCTGCCTTATACCCCTCTGGATTTTTGAAAACCGAACCACAGCTCGGCATATCTAAGGGTTGCTTTGTTAACCGAGTTTTATTAGCCTCGCGAACTTGTGTTAAAATAGTTTCATCTTGTTCCATACTCCAGCTCATCCCCACATTAACAACAATATGAGGCTGCCAACCATCTGTATGGCGATAGCTAATTTTTAAATCAGCCTTTTGTAAACGACGCATATCTCCATCTACTGTTAACACGTCAATCCAATCGACCAGCTCCATGAACTCACGTGGCTTAAACATCTCAGCAACGCCAGCATTCATCACGACACCGCCACCGACATCACCAGGAAGTCCAGCTAAAAAAAGCGCAGGCGCTAACTTGTTTTTTAAAAAAATTTTCAGAAGTTCTGATTTTGCTACACCAGAGGTAGCTTCTATTATAAGACGATTACCATCTATGTTTGTCGTAATTTTTGAAAATCGACGCAAACAAATTGTAAGCCCACTGATCCCTTGATCTGAAATTAAAATATTCGAGCCACCACCAAAAACAGTTATTGGTAATTTTTTTTCTTTAGCGTAATAAAGAGCCTCTTGCAGATCCTCTAGGGTTTCTGGCAAACAAAAATACTCAGCCTCACCACCAACTAACCATGATGTATAATCGCTTAGCTTAACGTTGTTTAAGATTTTCAAGGACATCAAGACCCAACTTCCAACCGTCACCGGCACCCAAGGTTAAAAACACATCCCCTTCTTTGAGCTGCTCTAAAATTATTTTAAGCTGATTCTCTTTAGGCACATAACTCGCATTTGGCTGATTCATTTCTTCGATAAGTTTTTCAGAGCTAATACCAGCTATGGGAGTCTCTCCCGCTGGATAAATATCACCTAAAAACAATACATCGGCTTGACCAAAACAGGATTTAAAATCTTGCCAGCAATGCTGAGTGCGCGAGTATCTATGGGGCTGAAAATAAACAACAAGTTTTTGATCTGAGAATTTTTCTTTAAACCCTTGTAGCGCAGCCCGAACTTCTGTCGGGTGATGCCCGTAATCATCATAAACCATCACACCTGAAGCTTCACCTTTAAAGTGAAACCTTCGATCCACACCATCAAAATGCTCTATGCCTTTAATACAAGATTCAAAATCTAAACCGGCTGATAATCCAGCCACAATTGACGCCGTCGCATTGAGTGCATTGTGCGTACCTGGAACTTTAATTTTAAACTGACCTAAATTTGTAGACTGCCCAGCATGATTTTTCGTTAACGTGTAATGACCCTTTTCACCTTTTAAAACAAAATCATTTTTCTCGTCGAAACCATAAAACAAAATACGTTTGTTAAAACCTTCAAACAACTGCCGAACAGTATTATCATCACCATAAGCAATAACAACGCCATAAAAAGGAACTCTGTACGAAAAATCTAAAAATGCTTTTTTTAGATTTTCGAAAGTTTTAAAATGATCCATGTGATCAGCATCAATGTTCGTGATAACTGCAATCTCCGGAGAAAGCTTATTAAAGCTTCCATCAGATTCATCAGCTTCGGCAATTAACCACTCCCCTTTACCAAGCAATGCCGTAGACTTGATTTTTTCAAAACGCCCTCCAACAACTATAGTAGGACTTTGCCCAGCTTCTAAAAAGATTGAAGAGATCATACTTGTCGTTGTCGTCTTGCCATGTGTTCCTGCTACAGCTATACCACGACGTATTCTCATGATTTCTGCTAAAGCCTCGGCTCTGGGTATTAAAGGAATTGATCTTGCTTTGGCTTCGCGAATCTCTGGATTCGTAAAGGGAATAGCGCTTGAGTAAACAACCACATCAGCTTGTACGATATGGCTCGCATCATGTCCCTTATAAACTTTTACACCAAGGTTTTTTAAACGCTCTGTATTGGCATTCTCACTAGCATCTGATCCTGTAACAACAGCCCCACTGTTATGAAGTAACTCTGCTAGACCACACATTCCTATGCCGCCTACACCAATAAAATGAAACTTTGCTTTTTCTATTTTCATGAAAATCCTTACTTTAAATACCACTCATTTTACAAATGAGCTTACCGAATCAACCTCGTGCCAGAATATCTCGAGCGATATTCTGAGAAGCTCCAATAGGTGCTTTATGCTTTAACTTTTCAGACATTCTATTTTTTAAGCTCGAATCACTCATTAAATTCAATAAAATATTTTCAAATTCTTTAGCATCAAACTGCTTCTGCAACAACATATATGCAGCTCCAACTCCGACCAAGGCCTCTGCATTTCTTTGCTGGTGGTCATCTGCTGCGGGAAGCGGCACCACAATAGGAACAACCCCAAAGGCAGCAGCTTCTGATAAAGTGCTTGCTCCACCTCGACAAAATAGAACATCAGCTTGCTGATAGTATCGAGGCATATCGTAGATATATTCAAAAACCTCTACACAAGATACAGATCTATATTTATTTTTGATACGTTGATAGTCTAAACTTCCTGTCTGATGAAAAACTCTGATTTTATTATGCAGTTCGGGATGAGATAAAACAAAATCGCTTAATTTATCATTTAAGAATTGGCTTCCTTGACTGCCTCCGAAACATAAAATAGTAAACACTGATGAATCTTTATGTTCTAAAACTTCACGTTGAGATTTATTTTCAATCTCTTCGCGAAGTGGCATACCTAATACGATCTGCTCTCGAGATTGCATATATTTTTTAGCTTCATCAAAAACTAAATAAGCTCGCGGTACAAATTTTGATAAAATTCGATTGGCCATACCTGGATGAGCATTAGGTTCCCAAATCATTGTTTTTTTACCGCACAAAACAGCAGCCATCAACATGGGAGCCGAAGCATAGCCCCCCACACCCAATACAACGTCTGGTTTAAATTTTAATATAATTCCAATCGATTGCAAAATTCCGACTGGAATTTTAATTAATGTTTTAATTTTTTGAAAAATTTGACCTTTGAAGTTCAACTTACCACTTTGGATTAATTCTAATTTATAATTTAACTTAGACAGTATTTTCGACTCCAGCCCTAAAGGCGTTCCTACAAACAAAATCTCCGTTTGCGGTGCTTTTTTCCAAAGAGCCTCAGCTATGGAAATAGCTGGGTATATATGCCCACCAGTTCCTCCACCAGCGATAATTATTTTTTTATTTTTTAATTCTGAGTCAATATACATGAAAACCTTTATTTATTGTAATGCTCTGACATTTCAATATTAAGCAATACACCAAACATAAAACACACCATCAAAAGAGAGCTACCACCATAACTTAGAAATGGCATAGTTAATCCTTTTGTCGGCAACAATCCCATCACAACACCTGAGTTAATAAAAACAGATAAAGCAAATGTTGTCGTTAATCCTAAAGCCAACGTTTTTTTAAATAAATCATCTGTCGTAATCGCAATTCGAAATCCACGGAAAACAACAAAACCATAGAGAAGTAAAATAAGGCAAATTCCTACAAAGCCCATTTCTTCTCCTAATATGGCCATTGTAAAATCCGTATGCGCTTCCGGTAAAAAGAAAAGTTTACCTTGGCTTTGCCCCAACCCTTGACCTGTTAAACCACCAGAATGAAAAGATAACATACTTTGAATCACTTGAAATCCCTTTTGAGCTGGATCTGACCAGGGATCCAAGAAGGCCTCTACACGAGCCTTACGATAGGGTACTCGCCAGATCAAAAAATAAAATACTGGGATAGCTGCTGTTGCACCAGCTGCTAAATACTTCCATGACAATCCAAACGTAAAAAGCAAAGCCACGCCCACAAACAAGATTATCGCAAAACTACCAAAATCTGGTTGCTTTAATAAAATAAACAATGGAGCAATCAACAAAATAACCAGCCAACCCCATTTGATATTTTTAAGAGCCGTTTGATGCTTACAAACGAAAGCTGCAATTAAAAAACTAAACGCAATTTTTAAAAACTCTGAAGGCTCAAAGCGTATCCCTAGAGGAAGCTGAATCCACCTTAAGGCTCCCCCCACTCGCACACCTAAACCTGGAACAAATGTGGCGAGCAATAAAAATGCAGCTGCTATCCAAGTAACCCATCCCCACTTACGAATCCATGAAAAAGGTAATTGCACAGCAAGAACCAGCCCAAATAAAGCCAAAAATGTAAAAACAAGCTGTTTCTTAAAAAAGTAAAGGCCATCCCCGTAAGACTCGATGGCAAAAATATAACTTGAACTGTAAACTTGGACTAACCCAATTCCTAACAAAGCAAAAATTGATAAGAATAAACTTGAAGATAAAAATTTAGTTTTCACAAAAAAACACCCCGTCCTGAAATGTTATTCAGAACGAGGAGTTCTATACAAAAGAGAGTTATTATATAAAAACGGCCTTATCTGAATTTTTTGACGATCTCTTTAAAATAGTCGCCTCTCTCTTCATAACTGTCAAACATATCAAAGCTTGAACATGCCGGAGAAAGCAAAATGATATCACCAATTCTAGACTTCTGGTAGGCTATTAAAACAGCTTCTTCAAATGTCCCGATGAGATAAGTTTCAGTAAAATCTCCCAAATCACGATTGATGCGCTCTTTGGCCTCACCTACTAAAATTAAACTCTTCACTTTACGCTTAATCATATTGCGTAATGGCTCATAATTAAGATTAGTGTCTTTACCACCAGCAATGAGAATAACATTCTCGTCAAAACAATCCAAAGCTCGTATCACAGCATGTACATTTGTGGCTTTTGAGTCATTGTAAAACAACACTCCACCAACTTTGCGTACGTACTCTAAACGGTGCTTTAGTCCAGTGAAGCTATCAATGATTTTTTGCACAGATTCATGTTTAGCGCCGTATTCTCGAGCTAACAACAAAGCTGCCATAACATTCTCGATTGAATGTTTACCTTTCATTTTGATATTTTTAACGCTAAATACTTCGATTTCTGGACCAGTGCGTACTTTAATTTCATCACCAATATTAACAGCCCCACCAATATTCATGATCTGCGGCTCTAAAGCTGGTTTACGTGAAAAATAAAAAATACTTCCGCGCTGCACGGCTGGATCACGCGCTAACTCAACCACTGCATTATCATCAGCATTTAAAATTGAAGTCGTGGCTTGATTAGTGTTTTTAAACACTTTACGTTTAGCATTCACGTACTCTTCCATAGAACG
>JBKBTW010000167.1:0-6123 GCA_046291245.1 Pseudobdellovibrio sp.
AATGGAGAATGGTTTTTTGTTGATGGAGATGCGCACACGCACCGGGAGGGTGAAGACCCGCACCACCACCATCACAAACCCCAAACAGTGCAACGTGAGGCTCCTAAAATAGGTCGTAATGAGCCTTGTGCTTGTGGTAGTGGTAAGAAGTATAAAAAATGTTGTGGTGCTTAGTAAGACATAGTTTAATAAAAAATAGAAAACCATTATATGTGTAATATATTAAAATTATATATACGCAGTATATTGAATTATATAATAAGGAGATTATATGAAAAAATTTTTTCACAATGCGGATTTAGGGTTATTGATATTTAGAGCTTTTATTGGTTTATCAATGGCCTTTGCTCATGGTCTAGGTAAAATTCCTCCAAGTGCACAACTTATCGAAGGCGTGACATCGATGGGATTTCCTATGCCAGTACTTTTTGCGTGGGCGGCAGGACTTTCTGAGTTTTTAGGAGCATTATTAATAGTTGTAGGTTTGTATACACGTTATGCCGCTGCATTTTTAGGGTTTACGATGGCTGTAGCCGCGTTAGTGGTTCATAGTGCTGATCCTTATCAAACAAAAGAGTTAGCATTTGTTTATTTATTTTCATGTGTACTTGTGATTTTTGCAGGCGCTGGCAAATACTCTTTAGATAGAAAATTTAGAAAAGCTTAAATTTTTCTCGATAAACACTTGAGTAGTTTTTAATTTTCAAACTGTTCAAGTGTTTGTTTTCTAGATTTAGATTTTAAAATTTTTCATTAAGTCTTGAGCGACGTGGTTTTTTATTTTACGTAATCCTGATACTAAATAGATTTCTTCGTAAACGTGAGGAATCTTTCCTAATTCAATCATACTACCATTCTTAATTTCATTGTTTAACGTACCTGAGCCAGCTGGTATTAGACCTATGTTATTGATCGCTAACATTGTTTTAAGACTTACATCTTGAGTTTCTGCAATAACATCTACAGTAATTCCGTTAGAGTTAAACCAATGTTCAAGTTTATATCTCATTTGACTATCATAGGTTGGCATAACAAAAGGCTGACCAATAAGTGATTTAGGAAAGTCTTTCTTTAAATGTTTAAATTTAGAAGATGCAAATATAGATACAGTTTGTTTTTGAATTAACTTTGGCTGGATTAGTTTTGCTTCGGCTGTAGTTGGAATATAATTAGTCACTGCAAGATCAACGCGGTGACCAATAAGCTCATGGAAAATTTCCTGGGCTTTACCCTCAATAAGGCTAATTTGACATTTGTCTATTTTGTAGGCTGCCTGGGTTAAACCTAATAAGATATCTTTAGGTATGCTATCTAAAGCTGCTATTTGAACATGAATGCGCGTTGGAATAACTTTATCATTTAAAACTTCAGTCATTTCTGAACCAAGTTTAAAAATTTGTCTTGCGTAATCAAGAGCTATTTTCCCTTGCTCAGTCAAAATGAGTTTCTTATGTTGGCGTTCAAATAACGGTACACCTAAATGATCCTCGAACTGTTTTAATTGAGCACTCAGAGTAGGCTGTCCTAGTAAAAGCTTTTCAGCAGCTTTAGAAACGCTGCCTTCTTCTGCAATAGTTTTAAAATAAAGAAGGTGATGGTAATTGATCCAATTATTCATTAGCATCTTGTATCTAAAAAAACGATACAAAACAATTATATTATGCATTTGTGAAAATAGGCCAAAATTACGATAACTAAATATCAAAAGAGGTTTCAAATATGGTTAATTTTCCTTTAGCAGATTACTGGTGGTTTTATACAGGTTACATTGTTTTTGTTTTATTTATACTGAGTTTAGATCTGGGGGTATTTCATAAAAAAGCCCATGAGGTGTCAGTTAAAGAGGCCTCGATTTGGACGGCTGTTTGGATCAGTTTGGCTTTAGTTTTTAATTATTTATTTTACATGTATGCTTCGCACAAATTCGGACCTGTGGTCGGAAAACAAATGGGTTTAGAGTTTTTAACGGGTTTCGTCATTGAAAAAGCCCTCGCTGTAGATAATATTTTTGTTTTTGCCGTTGTGTTTTCGTATTTTGCTATCCCTCGCATGTACCAACATCGTATTTTATTTTGGGGTATCTTTGGAGCCTTAATTTTTAGAGGTATTTTTATCGCGATTGGTTCAGCTCTTATGCAGTACCATGCTGTGATAGTTTTCTTTGGAATTTTACTCATTTTTACGGGCTTAAAAATGATTTTTGGTAAAGGTGATGATGATAAAGATTTAAGTAAAAACTTTATTATTCGTAAATTGACATCACTATTTAAAGTTCATCCACAAATTGAAGGGGACAAATTTTTTGTTGTAAAAAATGGTGTTCGTTATGTGACACCTTTATTTATATGTCTTATTTTTGTAGAGCTCACAGATATTGTTTTTGCGGTTGACTCTGTACCGGCGATTTTTTCTTTAACGAAAGAACCCTTGATTGTATTTACAAGTAATATTTTTGCAATTTTGGGACTTCGTTCTATGTACTTTATGTTGTCTGGAGCTATGGATAAATTTAAATATATTAAATATGGTTTGTCTGCAGTCTTGGTTTTTGTTGGTCTTAAAATGGTTTATTTGAATCAATATTTTGGTGGACATTTTCCAATTGTCTGGTCATTAACTATTATTGCTGGGATCATTTTAACATCAGTTGTTGTGTCAGTCGTTATGACTGGGAAAAATGAAAAAACTCAGACATAAGTCCTATGATAAAGAACCAGTTCCTAGCCAAGTGAGAATAATTTTTTGCTGCTAAACATGAATTCATATAAATTTATATGAGATATTCAGCATATTAAGTTTATATAAATACGGATAGGCTTTGTGCTTATCCGTAATTCTTGTAAAGGTAAGGAACATTATGAAAATGATTCTAGTGAGTTTTGTTATGGGAATTCTTTTTGTTTCTCAAGTTTACTCTCAGACATTAAGCACTAAAATTCATAATCAGTATGTATCTTTGCGTGCTCTAGGCATGGGTAATGCATTCACAGCTGTAGCTGATGATTACAGCTTAATATTTTATAATCCAGCTGGCTTTGCACGAAAAAAAAATAATGAAATACAACTATCTTTCGTAGGAGCAGGAATAGCACCAAAGACTTTAGATTTTGCAAAAGAAATTTCGGATGCTGAAAAATCTGGAACAGATGATCAAAGTAAAGCAGATGCGATTTCAAAAGTGTTAGAAAAATACTACGGTGAAACGATGGGTGGTCGAGTCCAAGCTGTGGAAATGTTTTGGATTCGTAAAAATTGGGGTATTGGTTTAGTTCCTGCTGATATATCTGTAGATATGACTATTGATAAACAACTAGGTCCGTCAGTGGATTTAAACGTTATAAAAGATTCGACTTTAGCGATAGGCTTTGGAGGAGATTTTAATAAGCGTTTATCTTGGGGTATAACGGCGAAAGCCCTGCATAGATTAGAAATTGAAGAAAGGTTGATCGCTGTGGATCTGGCCACAAATTCGGACATCGTGAGTAAAGATAGAGCTAAAGAAGGCGTAGCATTTGATTTTGATGTCGGATTTCTTTATAATCCACCATGGTTCACGAAAATTAAAAAACGCAGAGCTTTGGCATCTGAACAAACAGAAATTGTTGTGAGTCGTAAAGTAAAAGTAAATCGTAATATTGCTCAAGAACAACCTGCCACCGTTTCTACCAATACATCCCAAGAAAATGAAAATAATACTGTTCAGAAGGTCGAAGATAATGTTGAACTAACAACAACATTATCTGAATTAGTTTCTCCGACAGCAGAAGCAGCTGCGAATAAGAATGTTTCAGAAAGTGTAGTGAACACTGTCAGTGCTCCTGTGTTAGTAAGTTCTGCTGTTGCCGCAGAGAACATGCCAGCGGAAAATAAAGAGCAAGAAAAAGAAGTTATAGTTGAAGAGAAAAAAATGTATCCGGAGTATGTCGTAGACGAAAAGTATCCTTTTACTTTAGCTCTTGTTGTTAGAAATGCTATTGAGAGCAGTTTTGCATTGCAAAAGCTTGTAAATGATAAAGCTCTGTATGCTCCTAAAAAATTAGTGCGTGTTATGGATGTAGGTTCGCAGTATGAGTTTGTTCAATGGGGTGATTTAACACTGAGAACGATGGTAGATTTTAAAAATATATTTCATCCAGAAATTAACTTTAACAAGTCATTGCATGCAGGATTTGAGTTTGATTATACACCGAGCGGATGGTTTAAAACACAATTTAGAGCTGGTATGAACCAAAATTATTTTACTGGCGGCGCAACCCTTTTGTTGGGTATTTTTAATATAGAAGCTGCCACGTATGGAGAAGAAGTCGGGACAGCTGCGCAAAAAATCGAAAATCGCGTTTACGCTGCCAAATTTGGTATGAACTTTTAATTAGTCGGGCAGTTAGGTGGTGGAGCTTGAATTCCACCTGTAGGAGTTCCACCGTTGGTGAGTTTGTATTTAAAACAAGCTCCGATATTATCTACGCTTCCTGCGGAGATTGCATCAGATAAAACGGTACAGTAATCTTTGAGGGCTTCATTGCTTGATTGCACTACGCAGCTATTTTGATAGGTTGTCGTTACAATTTGCCCGATATCTGTATTGTTGAGAAGATGAATAGCGATGGCATATTCAGCAGGAGTACTTGCAGCAGGGTTTAAGTTTTTGGCCAATGTTGCAACCTGTACCAGCGAACTCAATAACGTGTAAATCGTCACTTTAGAAGCATTGCAAACATTAAATGCATTGTTTGCTTGAGTTGTATTTGTAAATGCAAGAACCGAAATAATTTGAACTGAATCGGCGCAGTTTACGCAGGTAGGATCATTGTTTTCAGCTTCGGCAATTGCATCAATCAGTGCAGTTGGAGAGCCGTAGCCTTCTTCGATAAAATAGGCCGCGCATTTTAATTGGTTAGCTTGTGGAGAGTTGTCTGAGGCAATCTTGGCAACGCAAGCTTGCGCTTGAGATGGTGCTGCTTTATTCAAACAGAGCTGAGCATTTTTGATGTCCTCAAGTTCACTCTTTTGACATGATGATAATATCAAGAGAGAAAGTGCAAAAAAAATTAGTCTAGAATTTTCTAAAAAATTGATCATGTTTTTATATCCTTGTTATACCCAATACTTATCGGCAAACGAAAAACAATTTAAAATTAAATTACATAATTAAGTGCTTTTTATGTGTACGCGGTCTGTTAAATTTATGCAAAATCAAATGCTATATAGTACAGATCAATACACTACGTACAATCAGAGTGTATGAAAATGAGAATCATACTGCTAAGCAACTTTAGCTGTATTTTCTGTGTTCGTATGAAAGCCATTGTGAGTGGTAGAATCTTGTTTGTAGTGCAAAACACGTTGTAACTCAAAGTATGAGGGAAATGAAATAACTTCTTTATATGGAACTTTGTTTTTTCTTTCGAGATGATTAAATTTAGTCACTTGACGCTGAAGGGTTTTACTTATGCTGACAAGGTCGTTGATAATACGAACTATATTAAGCTCATTTTTAATATCAGTACCTATAAAATCATTGTAGCTGTTGTCTTCAAATTTAGGCGTAGAATCATCTTCAGCTTCTTTTGGGGCGTTAGCTAATTTTATAAAACCATTTATTTTCTTACTTAATTCTATGTAGGATTCAAAATCATCATTTTTTTCAAAATCAATTGAACTTAGCATAGCTATTGCTGTATCTACAGGATCTCCGGGAGCTAAATTTTTTGGGTAGTTAACACGAAATTGTTGAGATTTTTTTTTCACTCGTGTTTTAAGGTTAAGTCGTAGGTTAGCGATACGCGCCTCTGTGGTTGCGATATCTTCTTTGAGATTTTTCTTTTTTAGGTTACGAAAAACTTGTAAAACAACAAATACAAATAATCCTAAAAAAGTAATCTGCGTCATTAATATTAGTATTTGATATATTCCATTCACGATTTATCTGATCGGTCAAAACACATGAAAAATTAATATCAAGTTGGTAGGTATATTGATAATTTTTAGTTTTTATTTTTTGAAAAGGCTCTCTAACTTTGAGTAGGGGGCCGCAAAAAGTGTTACATTAAGAAAGTGTCAAAAGATTGTCCATCTTGGAATCTTCTGGTTTGATTTTTTAACTACAAAAACTTCAACCCTGAG
>JBKBTW010000168.1:0-6056 GCA_046291245.1 Pseudobdellovibrio sp.
TTATAAAAAATTGCCCGGAGGAAAAATGGCAAAGAAGATTTATGTTGGGAACTTAGCGTTCTCTGTTACAGATGATGAATTACAACAGGCTTTTGCATCATTTGGTCAAATCACGTCTGCACGTGTAGTTATGGATAAAATGTCTGGTCGTAGCAAAGGTTTTGGATTTGTTGAGATCGAAGACGATGCAGGTGCTGATTCAGCAATCGAAAAAATGAATGGTCAAACGATTGCAGGTCGTGCGATTCGTGTATCTGAAGCTAAGCCTCAAGATCCAAACTCTCGCCCTCCTCGTCGTGAAGGCGGTGGTTTTGGTGGCGGTCGTGGTGGATTCGGCGGCGGTGGCCGTGGCGGACCTCGTCGTGATGGCGGCGGTGGTCGTGGTGGATTCGGTGGCGGTGGAAACCGTGGCGGCGGAGACTACTAAAAACGAATACTCGTTTTAACTAGCTGTTCTATAAAATGAATAGCTTTTTCTAATAGATCCTAGCTTACGAGAGCTATTTCACTTAAAATACTGGTATGAAAAATCTTACCAATATAAAAAGTGGTCTCGTTAAGTTTAGGATCTTTTTTTTATTCTTAATAGGGGCTGTATGTTTTCATTCACCATACATAGTTCTGGCATCATCAGAATTATCAAATGAACTCCCAAAACCTTACAAACTTATTATTTTAGGTGATTCTTTAACTGAGGGTTATGGAGTAGCTCAAACAGCGGCATTTCCAGCTCTCATTCAAAAAAAAGCCGAAGCTGAAAAACTGAATTGGACTATTATAAGTTCTGGTTCGAGTGGATCAACTTCAGCATCTGGTTTACAAAGAATAAAATGGATTAGTAAGGATAAGCCAGACATGGTGCTTGTGCTTTTAGGAAGCAATGACGGTTTACGTGGCTTAAAACTAGAAGAAACAGAAAAAAACTTAGCTCGTGTTATAGAGTGGGCCCAACAAAATAAACTGAGCTTAGCTTTAGGTCAGTTGCATGTACCACCTAATTATGGCGAAGATTATTTTAAGAAATTTTCATCTATTTACCCGCGCTTGTCTAAAAAATATAAAATCCCTCTTTTGCCGTTTTTATTGGATAAAGTCGCCGGTGATAAAAGTCTTAACTTAGCGGACGGTATTCATCCAAATGAGGCCGGTCATAAAATAGTGGCGGATGGATTGTATACTCCTTTAAAAAAAATATTAACAGATTTTGAAAAATCCCATTCAAAAAAATAGAAGAGAGCCTTTATGATTCAAATTGAAAATATATCCAAATCGTATCAACTGATGAGTTCAAATGGCGATAAAATGAAAATTTTGAATGGTTTGAACCTAACAGTTCAAACTGGTGAGTCAGTCGCGATAGTGGGTTCTTCCGGATCAGGTAAATCGACTTTACTGGGGTTGATATCGGGCTTGGATCAACCGGATGAAGGTGAAATTTTCATTCACAATCAAAGTTTACAAAAAATTTCAGGTACGGAGTTAACAAAATTTCGTGCAAGCCATATTGGTGTTGTTTTCCAGCAGTATTATTTAGTTAACCATCTCACAGCTTATGAAAATGTAGCTTTGCCGTTAGAGATTTTGAAAAAGTCTGTGAATAAAGAAGAAATTTTCAATTTGCTTAAGCAAGTTGGCTTAGATCATCGTATTCATCATAAACCGACTGAGTTAAGTGGAGGAGAATCCCAAAGACTTGCATTAGCACGGGCTTTAGTTATTCGTCCAAGCTTGTTGTTAGCAGATGAGCCCTCTGGAAGTTTAGACAGCGAAACTGGTGAAAAAGTAATGAATTTATTTTTCAATCAAATTAAAAACCATAAAACTACGACAATACTCGTGACTCACGATATGGAATTAGCTAAAAAATGCGATAAAGTTTATAAACTCTCAGGCGGTCAATTGCATCTGGTGCAAGGTTAATACTGTATGTTTTCAGTTAAACATTTATTGAAGTTTGTATTTAGGGATTTATTTTCGCAAAAAAAACTTAACTTGTTTTTTATTTTTAATTTAGCCTTAGGGTTTATAGGTTTTTTACTTCTACAAATTTTTCAGTCCAGTCTTGATCTACAAACTCAAAGTAAAGCTCAAGAAATATTGGGCGGAGATGTCGTGATTTCTTCTCGGAGTTTACTTTCAGATGAAACTGTTTTAAGTATTGAGCAAAAAGTAAATTTAAAATATACAGCTAAAGCTAAGTCACATGAATTTTTTGCGATGCTTAAGTATAAAGAAGAAAAAAGCGGAACTGAACAGTCGCGTTTAGTTTTAGTGAGGGCAGTATCGGAAGACTATCCTTTGTACGGAAGTTTAGAAACTAAAAATAAAATACAAGATATTCAGGTTGAAAAAATTAACAAAATTTACAGTCGCAATCTTTACATTGATCCTGAATTGATCGATCAACTTAAGATAGCTCCAGGTGTGGAGTCCGTGAAATTATCATTAGGTGATTTAAAGCTGGATGTAACGGGAGTTCTTGTTGCAGATCCTACGCGAACGTTTAGACTTGGAGCATTGGCTCCATTTATCGTTATTTCAGAAAAAGATTTGCCAAAAGCTAATTTAATAAAAACAGGAAGTACAGTCACAACAAATTACTTTTACAAACTTAATCAGCCTGAGATGGCTAACCAATACAAAGAAACATTGGATAAAGAGTATTTAGATCCAACATTGAGATTTAGCAGTGCTTTTCAGGATGATAGCGAAAATAATCGAGTATTTAATTATTTAATAGACTATTTAGGTTTAGTTTCATTGATCTCCATAGGTCTTTGTTTTTTATGCTTAAGTTATATGTTGAACTGGTTTTTTCAAATCCAGAAAAAAAACATAGCTATATATAAAATATTAGGGCTTGAAGAAAAATCAGTTTTATTTGTTCAAGCTACTAAAAATCTAATTTTATCGATACTTTCTTTTGGTATAGCCTTATTGATCGTTTATAGTTGTTTGCCTGTGTTGCAAGAGGCGATGTATAATTATTTTAAAGTTCCTGTAGAGCTTATTGTAAGCCCCGTTCAGATACTTATAAGCTTTGTCGTTGTTATTGTCGGTCCGCAGTTAATTGCTGTTCCGACGTATTATACCGCGACACGGGTAAGCTCTTTAATTTTATTGCGACAAGAGCTGGGTCAAAACCGCTTGTTAAGTCAAAAATTTAAGTTTTTGTGGTTAGGATCGCTGTTCGTGGTTTTTTGGGGATTAGCCGTTTGGAAAAGTCACTCATTACAAACAGGATCTGTATTTATCGTAAGCTTATTTTTTGCCATGATGTTTGCTTGGATTTTGATTTTTTCGGTCAGAAATTTTATTTCTCTTATTATATCGCAGCTGAGTTTTGAAAATCGTTATGCTTTGTTAGGATTGATCAGAAAACCGAGCTCAACAGATTTGATTTTCATGACAATGACTTTATCCATCGTCGTGTTAACTCTGTTGCCGCATATTAAAAGATCGATAATCGAGGAAGTAAGACCGTCACAAAGTGCGATAATCCCCTCTTTATTTATGTTTGATATTCAAATGGATCAAAAAGATGAGCTCATACAAATTGTCAAAAATATTATCTCTAAAGATTTAGAGCTCACTCCTATGGTGAGATCAAGAATTCTTAAAATTAATGATCAAAGTTATGAGCGTCTTGCCGAGTCTGGTTTGTTCAAAACACGTGAAGATGAAAATGAGGCCCGTTTTCGTAACAGAGGTGTCAATTTAACATATAAAGCTCATTTGCAAGACTCAGAGGAAATCACCGAAGGAAAATGGTTTCATGCTGGTTATAATGCGGATCATCCAGACGCTTTACCTGAAATTAGTTTAGAAGAACGTTATGCTGAGAGAGTCGGTGCAAAATTAAATGATATTATGATTTTCGATGTGCAAGGATTAGAGATTAAGGCTAAAGTGACGTCTTTACGCCGTGTGCGTTGGACAAGCTTTCAGCCTAATTTTTTTATAGTTTTTCAACCAGGAGTTTTAGAAGAAGCTCCGCAAAATTACTTAAGTTCCATATCGCAGCTAGATCAAAATCAAATGAGTTCGTTGCAAAATGCTATTGTGGATAAGTTTGCGAATATATCGATTATCAACGTTAAGCAAAGCGTTGAAAAGTCATTGGTGTTTTTAGATCAAATGGCTTTAGCATTGCAAGTTATGGCTACTTTGGCTTTGGTTGTAGGATTTTTAATCTTTATCATCCTCATCAACACCCAAGTCGGCGAGAGATTAACAGAAATGAATCTTTTGCAAGTTTTAGGCTTAGATTCTGACAATATTTATCAAATTTTTATAAGGCAATTCAGCTTCGTAGCAATACTGAGTTTAATTGTGGGTTTGTTTTTAGGTTTGATTATTTCCTATTTTATTATGAGTATAGTATTTAAATTAGGTTTTTATTATGACACGGGATCTATGTTCATTATAAGTTTTATTTTAGTAGCTTTGACGTTTACTCTTTTAAGGTTATCGATCCGCCCGCTAGTCAAAAGCCAACCTTTGGCACTACTTAAAGCAGATGGAGGATAGCGTGACTCAAGCGCAAAATATTGAACAAGCAGCTCATTTACTTAAACAAGGTGAGGTTGTGGCTTTTCCTACTGAAACTGTTTATGGACTTGGTGCCGTTATCAATAATGAAGAAGCTCTAAAAAAAATTTTCTCTACGAAAGAAAGACCTTTTTTTGATCCGTTGATTGTTCATGTCGCGAGTATTGATGAGGCTAAAAAATGTTTCAATAATTGGAATCATGTCGCACAGGCGCTAGCAGAAAAATTTTGGCCAGGGCCACTGACTTTGGTTATGGCTAAATCTACGTTGATTTCAGATGTGATCACTTCAGGTTTGCCAAGTGTTGGTGTAAGAATGCCAAATCACAAGCTTGCCTTAGAGCTTATCAAAGAAGTTGGAGTACCATTGGCAGCACCGAGTGCTAATAAATTTGGTAAAACAAGCCCTACAAAAGCTTCGCACGTTCGTAAAGAATTGGGGGATACAGTTTTTGTATTAGATGACACTGAAAATGAAAAAATGAATCATCAAAACTATGTTGGAATTGAGTCGACTGTTTTAATGGTCAAAGAAATCAACAAAGAGGTATATCAACTCGCCATCTTGCGCAAAGGTGGAGTCGTGAAAACACAGATTGAAACTGTTTTGGAAACTTACTCTTTGGAAAGTAAAGTACAGTGGCTTGAGCAAATTGATAAAAAAGAATCGCCTGGGCATATGAAGCATCATTACATGCCTGAAATTCCTTTTGTTGTGTGTAGGAACCCCTCTTTAAAACTTTCCCAATTAGCTGATCTTGTAAATAAGCGCTTAAATGAGTTACCGGATGTCATTGAGGAAGTTAAAATTATAAAACCTAAAAGCAAAATTGAAAAAATAGAGTTTTTACGCCTGTCTCAGGATGCGAATCAAGCCGCTCGTGAGTTATATGCACAATTACGTTTAGCAAGCGAGCGAAAACCAGATTTACTTTGTTACATTCAAATGCCGCAGAATAATTCTGAAATGTGGGAAAGTGTCTACGATCGCCTTTATAAAGCGGCTAGTTTGATTATCGACTAAATTTTTAATTGAAGAATTAAAAACTTAAAAGTCCTACACATAGATTTATGTATGCAAATATGTTTAAAACGTATACTGAGTGTGCTAGTGCTATAACGCCGTTAAAATACTATAGTCTTGACATTTATAAGATGAACTTTAGCATATTGAGTGTGCGAGCTTTATTTAGATTCTTATTATTCATTTTTTTAATCAGTTGTTATTTGCTTCATGGAAGTTTTTATTATTTCACAACTCGCGATCCACTTCAAAAAAGAAAAAAACTTGTTCTTAATGGGCATAGGTACGGAAAACTGTTAGTTAAAGCATTTGGAGTCAAATTAGTTTGTAAAAACCCTCCATCTCTAAGTGAAAACTCTTTGCTTGTTGGAAATCATATCGGCTTTGTGGATATTCTTTGTTTGCAAGCTTTATTGCCGGCTGTTTTTATTACCTCATTAGAAATGCGTAACACCCCATTTTTAGGACAAATTTGTGAAGT
>JBKBTW010000169.1:0-5894 GCA_046291245.1 Pseudobdellovibrio sp.
ACTACAAGTGGCTTTTCCATACGGCGAATAAAACGGGTTTCTTTTCCTTGAGTTTTATCAAAAACTAAAATCTCACGAGCACGTGCTAAAGTAGTTTCATAATTATCCAATGCTGATTGGATATGTTGATCAAAACAAACATTGCAGTAATGGTTATGATTAAGTTCTGGAGCACGCACATTAAGATAATAGAAAGCATTTTCTGGAGTAAATTGGACACAGTTTTTACAAATTTGGTCCTGACAAATGCCGCAGGTATAAGGAGCTTTTTTATGTTGGCAATGACTGCAAATTTGTGTGCTGTTTTCCATGTTGGAAGGTTTAACATGCTTTTTTAGCAAAACTAAGGGATTTTTGTTTTTACATTTACTTCCAGCGAAGGCTAGATGATGACAATTATAGAGGTTAATAAAATCCGATGAATATAAATTCTACATACAAGCTATCTCGTTGAGTTTAAATATTTAATGTGTGGGTTTGTTTAATTTTGAGACGTGAGGGGCGAAAATATGCTTTTGCGTCAAGTCATTGAGTGGTCAAAAAAATTCATATCTCATTTAGACTATCTCGAAGCTAGAATCTTCAGGCGATCATTTTGCAGTTCAGTGTATTCATACTAGAATAAATTTAGAGCGAGGGTCATGAGGATATGTCAAAAGGTCTTAATAAGAGTAAATATAAAAATAAAGATCACTCAGACGAGTCTACAACTCATTTTAGAAGGTGTCACATTTGTGGTGTTTGTAATGAAAAGCAGGAAGAGCTTGTGAGCTACTGTGAAGGATGTGGCAAGGCACTTGCTCCGTTTGTGTTTTTTGACGAAAAGGAGTTGTCTGGTATTTCGATTGATCGTTGCCCTTCAGAGTTAACTTCAGAAATGTATGAGTATTTAAAAATGACGAGGGCCAGCACGCAAACTATTTATCCACCAATTTGGGGTCTTGCCGTATACTGGTAGACATGAAAGTTACTCTTCAAGACATTAAGCAGGCTCAGGTCAGTATAAAACCATTTGTGAATTTAACTCCGTGCGATCATTCAAGATCCGCATCTGATTTGCTAGGATCTGAAATTTATTTAAAATTAGAAAACACTCAGAAAACAGGTAGCTTTAAAATACGTGGTGCAACTCATAAAATAATGAGCTTAACTCAAGACGAAAAAAAGTGCGGAGTTATTGCGTGCTCAGCTGGAAATCATGCTCAAGGTGTTGCGTTGAGTTCAGCATTAAATAAAGTTAAATCCATCATTGTCATGCCGGAAAATGCTCCAATTGCAAAAGTAGAAGCGACAAAAAAATACGGAGCTGAAGTCATTTTGTATGGTTCAATGTTTGATGAGTCAAAAGAGTATGCTTTAAGGTTAGCTGAAGAGCGGGGCCTTGTTTTTGTTCACCCCTATGAAGACGAAAAAGTTATTGCTGGTCAAGGAACAATTGGTTTAGAGGTTGTTGCGCAAATTGAAAATTTAGATACTTTAGTTATTCCTATCGGTGGTGGAGGATTAATTTCTGGGGTCGCGATAGCGGCTAAAGCCATAAATCCAAAAATTAAAATTATCGGTGTGCAAGCAGAGATCGTGAGTACAATGGCGCAGATGATTAAAACAAAATCTTTTACTCCACTTAAACAACCTGTGTCTACATTAGCTGATGGAATTGCGATTAAAAACCCGAGCCTAGAAATGTTTAACTCATTTATTTCTCAATACGTAGATGATGTTGTCACAGTAACAGAAGGGGAGATTGCTGAAGCTATTGTGTTTTTATTGGAACGTGTAAAGACCGTGGCAGAAGGATCAGGAGCCGTGACCTTAGCTGCGGCTCTCACAGGTAAGACAAAATTAGGAAGTAAAAACTGTCTTATCGTAAGTGGTGGAAATATAGATTTAAATATAGTTTCAAATATCATTAACCGTGGTCAAAGCCAAAGAGGCAGATTGTGCGAGTTATCTGTAGTTGTTCCGGATATTCCAGGGAGTTTAAGTCGTTTAACTCAAACGCTCGCAGAACAGAGAGCCAATATTTTGGAAGTTCACCACGATAGATTACGCCAAGGTTTAAGCCTAAAAGAAACACGCATTGATTTTACTCTTGAAACAACCTCGCATGAACATATTGAGAGAATCATTAAAGCTTTAGAGCAAACAGGGGCTAAAGTCGTTCGTTAAAATAGTTAACTCATGACAGTCAAATATTTTAAGTTAATATTGTCTGTTTAGTTTGAGTTCGCTCTATGTAATTTTTAAAAGAAGTTTATTTCTTTGTCTTCTGCATAAGAACTTTTGAACGTGCTTCTTTTCTAAATTCGTTCAGCATGTCTTTAAAATAGTGTTTATACCAGTCTTGGTCTCGTGAGAGGTTTAATCCCATATTAACGGCATCATAGTAACCTAGGCTTAAACCAAACTTACTTGGATCAGTATTGTAAAAGCGTAGTTTATGATCTGTGCTTTGATTCCAGTAGGTAGACATCCAATCTTTAACAGTTATGGGATTATTAAAATTAGAGTCTATGACCATCCAACCTTTTTCTGAGTTATAGACCATAGTGGCAACATGAAACTGCCAGACAATGTTTTGTGTCTGCATTTGTCCTACAGCCCATATTTTTTGTATAGATTCTTTTTGCACTCCCAAACTTAAAAGTTTGAGGTGAACATAAGTCGCTCGCCCAAAACAGTATCCTACCGAGACATCATCATGTTCATATTTTTCGAGTAACGGCGAAACCACAGGGTGATCCATGATGGATTGATGCACTTTTTTTATCTCAGCCAATGAAAGACTTTTTTTGCGGTGGGTGTTAGATGGAGGGATATCGGCCGTAATTTTATTAAATGTTGAAAGGTTCATTTGTTCAACTTCTTCAGGCTTTCTATTTAAAGTTTCTAACCAATAAAGAGTGTTCAGATCATTTTCTATTTCGCTTTTGCGAATACTGGCGGCTTTATTGGCGAAAAGGTCATGACATTGCATCGCTTGCAGTATTTGTGATGCACACAAGGAAAAACTAAGAATTAAAATAATTTTTTTTGATATTTTGAATTTTTTTGATTTAATAACAATATTATTCATAAAAAATATCAATAGCAATCCTTATGCCATGTTTAAATGAGAAAAAACATATAAATTTTATAAGGTTTCACTACCAAGAGTCGTATAATTGAAATTACTTTAACAGTTCCATCACGGTACTGGAGCTCGAGACAAAATAAGTTAAACACCTAGGTATTATTTACAAAGCTCGGCCTGGTGAAAAATTGAATTTTTCTTAATGTTTTTTTATCTCTTACGGTTGGATGAAAGTTTTTTTTAATTTTTCCAAAATCTATTTATATTATTAAAGATATTAGAACAGGCGTTTAATTATTTTTAAAAATAAGCCTATAACAGGATGCAAAATTCATGTTTTTAAAATTGCGCAGCTCGGTAAGGCGATTTCATCAATGGCGGCTGATAAAGAATATGATGAATCCCCAAGTGAACACGGGGCTGTGAATTTACATGCTTAAGGAATTAAGATAAAATTCCAAAAAATCTCCTAGAGAGCAGTTTATGTAATTGCCCTCTAGGATTATTTAAAAACTACTCTTATAATAAGGTTATATGAAGAATCAAAATAAAAAAAAGATCAACATATCATATGTAAAAACAGTTTTCTCTGAAGAGAATTTAGCTGACTTGAAAAAACAATTGAAATCGAGGGCTACATCTTTGCTCAAAGAAATGCCAGCTCAAGATAAAGAAGATGTCATCAGTTGGATTCAAGAAATAATTGAGATCAAAAAAAATAAAAATTTCACACGTCAAGAGATGCGAAAGCAAATAAAAAAAGTAAAGACGACAGATGCTGTTTTACATTTAATTAAATCACTTGTTGGAGTTTTAATTTATAAAATTCCTTTAGAAAATAAAACCGCCTTAAATCTAGGTGCAAAAGGTGCAGGATTGGCCATCTCTTTAGTTAGCTTACGTTTTTCTGGTGCAGCCTTAATTGTGTTAAAGCAAGTTCTACCGCGTCTTTTAATGTCTGATAAATTTGATGATTTAGCAAATTTTTTAATAACCAATTTAGACAAAATAAAAAAACCAACAAGAAAGAAAAAAAGAAAAGAATATATTTAATTCAAATCAACTCAGATGGTTAACAGCCATTGCGATATCCGCTGTTAATTGCTGATGTTGAAGATTTCTTTCTTCAGTATTTTGAGCGCGTAAAATAGCAGAAGGGTGTCAGCTCAGTACGATTTTAGTTTGTGCCGTCATTGAAAAAATCTTACCACGCTCATCAGAAACTTTAGGCAAGCGTCCAAGAACAGTCGTGCCAGCTGTTGCTCCTAAAGCAATAATGATTTTAGGCTTAATTTGAGCAGTTTCAGCTTCTAACCATGGTCTGCAAGCATGGGCTTCTGCACCCGAGGGCTTTTGATGTAAATGCATTGTTTCTCCATTTGCAGTATGCGGTACCCATTTAAAATGCTTAACTGCATGAGTTAAATAAATATTTTCACGTAACAATCCATTTTCTTTTAAAGATTTTTCTAAAACCTCGCCTGCTGGTCCAATAAAAGGAAGTCCTTTTAGATCCTCCTGATCTCCTGGTTGTTCACCAATAATCATAATGCGTGCATTTTTAGGGCCTACTCCAAAAACAGTGTTATGAGCTTTTTTAAAGAGCGGACAAGCTTGACATGATTGTGATTTTATTCTGAGCTCATCTAAAGAAAGATTCATATCAACGTGCGCGTTGGTGTTTGTGTTTTTAGCCATTTGTTGCAAACGCTGAGGCGCTTCCCGAATGCGTTCGTTGATGAGCTGTGTTTCGGGCATACTTGACCAGTACTTCGTTGGCATCTCTGCCTTCATGGCTTTTATCTTGATACGAGCAGGATTGAATATGGATTTGTAATAAGTTTTCCAAACCTCATCCCAATTATCTTTTGTTGTAAAATTACGTTGATCAAGGCCTGCTCCAAAAGTGAGTTTTTGAAGATCCCAATGTGCTGATTCATCAGGGGTGTAAATAGACCATTTACGATCACCGAACCTACGTGCAAAAAAAAGAAGCTCCAGGTTGAACGATTAAATGCTCAGGCTTGTGCCAAGCTACGAAATACTCTTCTTCTCCTCGGCTTGTGAGAACAGTTTCTTTTTTAAAGCGTACAAAGGCATGCATTTTATGAATATCACGGCGTATTGATTTTACTAAGAGCTCAGCTCGGCGTATATCAGTATCCACTGTGATATTGAGTAACTGCGGGTTCTCGAACTGAAGACGAAATAAAATACGATATAAAAGATCCCAGCGATCTGAATCTCTTGCGTAGCTTACAGTTTTTGCCAGCTCAATAAACTCTGGTGGTGCTCGAAATTCTGATTTAAGAGGAGAAGAGAGGGGTAAAGGTTGATGGGTATCTAATCCTGCAAATAAACTCTCTTGAGATCCCCAATTGATCTCATCTGGCGAAACTCCAGCCATTAAGTGCTTGCGTGCTTCTTTTCTCCAGCTTTCAAAATGAGGTTCAAATTGAGCTGTAATCATGCACTTTTATTTGTCTCAGAAGAAGCGATAAATTCAGAGTTAGATTCAGTGAGTGAATGCTCAGGCAAAGTTGCATCAGTATTTGAAGGCATGTCGAACAAAGATAATTGCGTTGCACGAGGTTTTAATCTGGATTCAAGTTGCAATTGATCAATTAAAAAAACATGAGGATTGTAATCAACAGTTAAGACAAAATATTTAGCTCGTGCCATTGTGACATTTAATTTTTTAAGATCTTCATACGTAATTTTATGAAATTTTCTTAATTGAAGAATGCGCTCGACACTTTTTACACCCATCCCCGGTACACGTAAAAAAGTAGAACGATCAGCGGTGTTGACGTTAACGGGA
>JBKBTW010000170.1:0-5890 GCA_046291245.1 Pseudobdellovibrio sp.
AGCTTTACACCCTAAAGTAACGGCTGACTTTTTTAAGAACCCAAAGGCGGTAAAAATTATAGCCGAAAGTTTATTCAAGCAATCTCCTGATGTGATTGTTTTACAAGAGGTTGGAGATAAAGAGTCCTTACAAAAATTAGCTGATATGGGTAAAAATATAACTGAGTATGAGGCCATCTTTATTCAAGGTCATGATCAGCGTAAAGATAATCTTAATGATGATCCATCTTATGATCGTCATATCGGGTTTTTGATTAAAAAGTCATTAGGTCTGAAATACAAATTATTATCTAACACTTCTTTGTCCTACAAAGGAGAATCGATCCAAAGAGACTACGTGTTTGATCGAGGTTTACCTACATTAGTTTTTTATAAAGATGGAGTTTCGCAGCCACTTTTTACTGTTATTGGGGCTCATAATCATTCTCTTGGAAAAAATGCAAAATTTAAAGATTTAAAGACTATTGAAGAGCAAGCGATGATTTATATCATTCAACAAATTGCTCACGCATATGGTCAACGTCATCCAATTATGCTTATGGGAGATATGAACACCGAGGTAAATGATCCAAGACAATTAGGTTCTTTTAAAAACTATATGCGTGATAGTTTTACAGATCAAAAAGTTGACGCTTATGATCCTCGTCGTATTACGCATGGTTTTACTCAGCTCAATTATGCAAAACGACCGCGACAGGTCGATGCCGTTTTTATTAACCCTGTTTTAGCAGGTAGAGTGATTAAAACAGAAACTTTACAAATGCCTGATTTTGTTAGTGATCATCGTCCAGTCATGGTTGAAATCAATTTTAAAGGTTTAATGCCTGTTAAATAATTCGTTATACCATGCATAAGCTATTCTGATAGGTTTGAGACATTAATTTTGCAGGGGTTTTACTTTATGAAAATACAAAACATCTTTTTTTTGCTAGCTCAGGTTATATTCCTTAATTTAGTTCAGGCGAGTGAACAAGTTGGCTATTTTGCGGCAACTGACCAACTAATAGACAGGGCTAATTGTCGTTATCCGGTGGCAAAATCTATAGATCAGATAAAAAATTATTTTTCCATAGAGGAGAGGAGAAAAACTTCATTCCAAAAAGATCAGCATGTAATGGGGTTTAATCTGAAGGCAGATTTTACTTTTTATATAGAGTTGTTAAAGTTATCTATAGAGAAAGATCCTTATGTAAATTTTGCTGCTGATGGGGTTGTTGATTATGATTTAACTCTAGCAAAGAAAAATTGTAATCAAGTGGTTTGTATTTTTAAGTATATATATGGAAGTGAGTCTCTAGCTTACAAAGCAATGTATTTGCTACATAAGTTTAGTTTTAATATTTCACATGTTCGTTATGGAAGTCTATCTAAAATCAGTGAATCAGAGGTAGATACCATATTGCAAACTTTAGAATTTGTTCCTCCACATTTACTTCCTTTTGAAAAGAATAAAAAAATAGAAAAAATCGCGGATAAACCAAAAGATTATGATTTTATTTATGCAGATAATTCAATTCACTTATATCCAGATTGGACTAAAGCGACCTCGCAAAAACGCATGTACACGTTATTTCATGAGTTTGCACATAATTGGGCTAAAACAGGATTAGGAGATAATTTAGATGATACACAAGAGTGGTTATCTTTGACTAAGTGGAAAAAAATACCAGCGGGTTTCTCCTACGCTTGGAAAAATTCTAACTTAAAAGATCACAGTAAATGGCTGTCTGAATACTCTCGTGAGAATGCGTGGGAGGATTTTGCAGAGGCTGTTTCTGCCTATAGGTTTAACCCTCAAGTTTTGTTAAGTGTAAGCCCTGAACGGTATGAGTTCATTAAAAGAAATATTTTTGGCAACATCGAGTTTTTAGATGCTGCTAGATGTACTTTGAATATGACTGATAGAGAACAAGAGATTGAAAATCTAGCTATAAAAAATTTAGATAAAAAAATAGGTTATTTTGATGATAAATTGTTTGATTTTGTCACTGAAAAAGTACGAGAAACTATTTCAAAAAAATGCGGACCTATTTTGGATAAAATTTTGGCTGGTGATCTAAATAAAGGAAGAGAGTTTGATAAGTGTTTTGTAGATATCCTACGGCCAACAACACCTGAAAGTTATGAATGGCCTTTTATTGATAAAATAAATGATAAAAGCAGGATTAACTTTACTAAAGCTAAGAAAGTTTTTATAGAAAGCTATCGTTAGCGATGGCTATTTTTTTCTTTTCCAGGCTTAGATTCTGATACAACAGTTTCCCTTACGACAACAACCTTTATTTGGCCAGGATACTGCATTTCATCTTCGATTGTTTTTGCAATTTTTTCTGCAATATCTAAAGCTTGTAAGTCATCAACTTGTCTCGAGTTAACAAGGACTCGACATTCACGTCCACCATTTAAGATGAAAACATCTGTTACGCCTTTAAAACGCTTAGAGATTTCCTGTAGTCCTGTGACTTTTTGAGTGTAAGTTTCCATGGTTGATCGGCGAGCCCCAGGGCGTCCTCCTGAGATAGCATCAGCTGCTATGACTAAGAAGTCGATGTCTGCATCAGGTTGCACATCATAGTGATGGGCTCTTACAGCATGAATCACCTCAGGATCTTCGCCACGTTCTTGGATAAAGTCAGCTCCTATGACAGCATGGCTTCCATCGAATTGATGATCTAGGGCTTTACCTAAGTCATGTAAAAGACCCGCACGCTTAGATTTTTTAATATCGGCTTTGATTTCACCAGCTAAAAGTGAAGCAAACCATCCAACTTCAGCACAATGAAAATATTGATTTTGAGTGTAAGAGTATCTGTAGCGAAGTGATCCCATAACTTGGCGAACTTCAGGGTGAATGTTCTGAAAACCCAATTCTTTCGCCATAAGGTCGCCATCTTTTTTTATTTGTCTTAGGAGTTCTGCTTTGAGATTTTCTCCTGTTTTTATGATATGTTCGGGAAGAGTGGGTTTATTGTGTTTAGCTGCGTCCTTAAAAAGCTTTTCGAAAAGTCTTCTCGTGAGCTCTCTTCTTACGGGGTCATAGCCGATAACTTGAATATTTAGGGGTTTTTCGTGCTCAGTATCATCCTCAATGAATATGTCGCAGCCGGTAACCTCTTCAATAGCTTTAATATTTTCTTGTTTGTTGACGCTAAAAAGAGATTTGATTTTTTCATCAGGAAAGTAGCTTGAAGCAATATGGCGTTCTGTGCTCATTTCTTTTGAAAATCTATCAATGCAAAACCCTAATATTTTTTTAGCTTTAGCTTCGGAGAATTCTTTGTATTCATCTTCAGTTTGTTGAATATAAGTCTCAAAGTCTTGCTGAGCTTCGGTAATAAGTTTTTGTGAGATATCAGTCACAACGTCTTTTTCTTGGAGGTTTGTTTTAGTTTGCAGTTGTGTTTGGTAGTTCTTTTTTAAATCATTGAGCTTTGTTAAAACAGTTTGAAAATTTTTTTGCTGATCGTTAAGTTTAATAGAAAGATCCCGAAGTTCGGTTTCATTTTTAATCAGACTCTGTCTGTTGTTCTTATCGTTTTCTTCGAGAAGCTTTTTACGATCAGCTATGTGTTGTTCTAAATCTGAGCACTTTTCTTCTAAAAGTAAGTGAGCCTCTTCGACCTTTCCCCATGCTTCGAGTTCAATTTCTTGTTGAATCTCGGCTCTTTCGTCTTCTTCAAGTTGAAATTGATCTTGAGCTTCTTTTTGAATCTCTTGAGCTTCTTGATGAGCTTCCTTTATTAGCATGCTTTGCACAAATTTAAAGAGTCCAAAGATAAGAAGGCCGCCGGTAGCTAATGATAAAATAAATAATGTCGCAATTAATTCGTAATCCATAAATAATCCTTCAAAATTAGATTCTATCTTGTCCCGGTTAACTCTTAAATAAATTCTTTTGTGAATGTAATGCGTTATGTGTAGAATAGTTTAAATATTACACCGATTTACATAGGATTTTTAAAGTATGACCAATGAAGTTAAGCCTCAATATTCACGTTTATCAAAAACAGTATCATTTTTTAAAAAAGTGATTATCTCACTTGTGGTCTTAATTTTATTAATTTGGATTTTTGTGGTGAATTATGACTTTGTCTTTAAAACAAAAGTTGCAGGCGAAGTGCAAGGGATAGAAAAAGTAGGTGTTCAGGCCGTTGTTACTCAAGGTGTTCAGCCGATCAATCCTCAAGTTTTTTCTTTCTCTGTCGCAATTAAAGATTTAAAAACCAATGAGATTCATATGGCATCAAGCGAAGATCGCCAATGGGGTGCTGTGCAAAAAGGCAATTGCGTGATTGCAGCTTACTTTCCCTATGCTCCGTGGATGTTTTACAAAGGATCTACGCACCACAGAGCTCGTTTACTGAAAAACTATGTTTCCTGCGCTGATCTTCCTCAAGATAATGGTTTTATCGAGAACCTAAGATTTTTCTTTTTATTATACTAAAGTCGCTTTTATAAGCCTTATTTCTTGATGAGTGAATATGCCTTTATTGTAGATTCGGGCTTTGTGTGTAAACGTGGAGTGTGCTTGAACTTATATGAAAATCAAAAATATAGGTTCATAGAGAGCTCTTTAGGATCACGTTTTTCGAGTTATCTAAAAATTGTTGTAATAAACGCTTGAGCTCTTAGGCTTTCTGTTTGATGTGATCGGCTTTTGAGTTTTTGGTGAATCATGCACGTTACGATAAGTGCTAAAAATATAATAAACCAATTTCGCATTTGCATATAGTGTAACATAAAAATTTAAAAAATCCTTTAATCGTTTTAAATCCCTAGCTTTTTTCAGTTAGGTAGATTTTAAAATAATCCCAGCCGCTGATCAGGCTTAATAAAACACTGAACCATAGAAGTCCATAACCTATTGCAAAGGTAGGAATAGAAGGATGTAATTCATTCACCATCATGAAAGGAATAGCGATCATCTGTAAAGCCGCTTTCCATTTGCCTGTAGTTTGAGCTGGTATGACAAGGCCATCAGCAGAAGCTGCAGCTCTTATTCCGCCTACAAGGGTGTCCCGCATAACGAATAAAATGACCATCCAAGGATCAATCTTCTGTTGATAAAGAAGAATAATGAGTATTGTTGTCACTAAAATTTTATCTGCGACAGGATCTAGAAATTTACCTAAATTTGTTACGGCATTGTATTTGCGAGCAAAGTAACCATCGTAGTAGTCTGTGATAGAAGCTAAAACAAAAAGAATCACAGCAAACCAATTTAAAAAGTTACTCTGAAAGAGCATAAGGGTCGCAACTGGGATTGTTACAAAAATACGCGCTAATGTTAGGATTAAAGGAAGTTTCTTCATCTTTGGGTTAAATCTTGAGTCATTGCTCATGCTCTGTCAAGATAAGCGAGTAATGGTGATGCTCTAGCGAAAGGAATTAATTGTGGATAGAAATCTAGCTTTAGAATTTGTGCGTATAACAGAGGCTGCTGCATTAGCATCAGCAAAATGGATGGGACGCGGAGAAGAAAAAGCAGCCGATCAAGCTGCGGTTGATGCTATGAGAAGAGCTTTTGATTCTGTAAGAATAGATGGAACCGTAGTTATAGGTGAGGGGGAGCGAGATGAAGCCCCAATGCTTTATATTGGTGAAAAAGTAGGTTTGAAGCGTGATGATGCGCCAGCAATAGATATTGCATTAGATCCTTTAGAGGGGACAACAATTTGTGCAACGGGCGGTGTAGGAGCTATCTCTGTTATTGCAGTCGCAGAACATGGCGGTTTTTTACATGCACCAGATACTTATATGGATAAAATAGCTTGTGGCCGTGAAGGTCGTGGTTTAATTGATATCAATGAATCAGCAAGAGAAAACTTAAGACGTCTTGCCGATGCTAAAAAATGTCGAGTTGCAGATTTAACGGCGATCGTTCTTGATC
>JBKBTW010000171.1:0-5766 GCA_046291245.1 Pseudobdellovibrio sp.
CAGGGACTTTCGATACAATGTACATCAAAATCAAAGACAATTCGAGCGGTCAAACATCAGAACAATGGGTTAACCCACGTGTTATTGCTGTCAGCGGTATGGCTAAATCTGTTGCACAAAGCCAAATTGGCCAAGTGACAATTGAGTTAACATCGACTAAAAAGAATTAATGATGAGTGAATTTTTTAAATTCAAAAAAGCCGCGTTCAAACACGCGGCTTTTTTATTATTATCTGTAGCTTTTTTTAATGGTGCGAACGCACAAAAAGTATCTCATGGAAGCAAAACACATAATTTAAAAAATGAAGATGTTAAATTTAATGAAATAAAGAATAAAATCACATCACTTTTGTTGTTAAAGCAAAGAAATCAAGCTTTAGAGCAGCTGTTAGATATGAAAATCCCAGCTGAAAATATTGAAATACAAGGTAAAATCTCCAAACTTAAACTTAATGTCCTGACTGTGTTTTTTAACCCGGAGGCACAAGATTTATTCGAGATTGCTGCTAGCCAGTACATAAACCAAAGCAAAGTGGCAATCAAAAGCGCTCAAAAATGTATTGCACTTGAAGGTGAAAATTTATTTTGTTTATGGGCAGAAGTTAAGGCGTTAGGATTAGATAAAAATCAAAGTCGTTACATCGATTTTAAAGATAAAATGCTCGCATTTTCTAAAAATGTGCCTGAGCTCTATCCGTTGTATTTGTCGATGGATAAAAAGAGTAAAATATTTTTAGAATATAAAATTGATCTTATAAAAAATGAGCTTTATGATTCAAATGTATTAAGTGCTATATTAGAGTATGACCGTGCAATTTTAGTTAAAAATTATTCCTTAGCCAAAGAATCATTAATGCGTATACAGGATTTAGCACCTGATTATGTGGATCTTACCTTAATGAAGGCTAAGCTTGATTTAAAAACATACGGTGAAGAGTCTCGCGATAAATATGAAAAGGTTGTCGAAGCTTACAAGAAAAAATGTGAATCTGTGCCAATTGATGTAGCGAGAAGATATTTTTTTGATATTGATTTTTGTAAAAGGAGTTTGGATTGAAATTTTTTAACAGCATACTCTTGATTTTAGTTTTGTGTTCATGTGGTATTAAGGGAAAGCCACTACCTCCTTTGAAAGAACAAGAAATTTCAGAACGATCATCTCAATCTACGCTTGAGACCACAACAGGGGTGTCTCAAACACTCACCTCACCTAAAAAAACGCAAAAGAAATAATAATGACGCTTAATACTTACCAAATATCTGGAGCAGGAAACACGTTTTCTATTTTGTGGGGCGAAAGGTTCTCAGATCACACAATAAATACAGTTAAAGATATTTGTAAAAAGACTCAGACAGACGGATTTATTTTTTTATATTGGATCAATCAGGAGAAAAGCGAATTAGGTTGGGATTTTTTTAACAATGATGGATCTCCTGCTGAAATGTGCGGGAACGCTACTCGTTGCGTGGCCTTCTATATAAGAAACATTTTGGCAGACCAAAGACAATATCTCGTGTTAAAAACAGTCGCGGGATGGATTAATATTAAAATTCTAGGTTCTGAAACTTTTGAAGTGACGATGACAAAAATCGAAAAATTTTCTCATCCGAAATATTTTTGGTGTGATACGGGTGTGCCTCATATCGTTATTGAAACAGATGACTTTGAAAATTACAGATCACAAAAAGAGACTTGCCGTAAACTTAGATTTCATGATGATTTTTTACCGCGTGGAACAAATGTTACGCTTGTGCATTTAGATGAAAGTGATATCAATAAACTGAAAGCCGTTTCCTATGAGCGCGGGGTGGAGGATTTTACTTCAGCTTGTGGAACTGGGGCTATGGCGGCTGCATTTTATAACTTGCATAAACGAGGTGTCCAAGACACGTTGGTCAGTATGCCAGGGGGACTTCTTAAGATGAACTTAAACGATTTAACTCACCCCACAATGACGGGGCCTGCGATACAAATAGGAGAATTTATATATGAAGAATAACCTACAAGGCGTAATGTCCGCAATTGTTACTCCTTTCTATCAAGGTGAAGTAGATTACGAATCTTTGACTCAACTAGTGAAGTATCAAATAAAAAGTGGTCTTCAAGGATTAGTGGTAAATGGGACTACAGCAGAAAGTCCTACGTTAAGTAAAGACGAAGTTATTAAAATTTTTAGACATATTCGTGCTTTAGTGGGCGATAAATTTCCTTTAATATTAGGAACAGGTTCCAATTCAACAGTGCACTCGATAGAGATGACTAAACTCGCAGGTGATTTAGGAGCTGATGCGGCTTTAGTTGTTGTGCCCTATTACAATAAGCCTACACAAAAGGGACTTATCGCACACTTCAAAGCTATTGCAGAGGCGTCTCAAATTCCTATTGTTTTGTACAACGTTCCAGGGCGAACTATAACAGCTATGACGGCTGATACGATAGCAGAACTGAGTAAACATAAAAATATTTTATGTATTAAAGAAGCTAGTGGCGACATTAGTTTTTTCGAAAATATAAAATCTTCTGCTCAATCTGATTTTACTTTTTTATCAGGTGATGATTTAACATATCTAGATTTTTTAGATAAAGGTGGGCATGGAATTATATCAGTAATGTCTAACCTTCTTACGGCAGAAACTGTTCGATGGACTGAGTTGGTTAAAAATAAAAATTTAACAGAAGCCAGTCGTCATTTTGAAAAATATAAAAAATTAGTGCAACTCATGTACTGTGAAGCAAATCCAATACCGATAAAATGGATGCTTTTTAAAAAAGGTTTAATTAAATCTCCAGAAATGAGGTTGCCTCTGACAACACTAGACGAAAAATTTCACGCAGAAATTTTGACGGAAATGAAAAAGCTAGAGATCATATAATTTATGGCTAAGAAAAAATCGACTCCACAAAAAAAATTAAAGCTGGGCTTGTTTGGCTCATCAGGAAAAATGGGTTCAGCTATAAGACAAATCATAAAGAATTACTCTCAAATTGAGTGCTTTGCTGAAATTTGCAGTCATCCAACTGGAGCTTTTTTGCAAAGTCATCGAAGCGTCTATGAGATGGATGCAAAAGATCTTAAACAAATAGATGTATGGATTGATTTTTCACAGCCAGAGGCTTTGAGAGATTTATTAGAAGTCGTCGAAGAATTTAAAACACCTCTAGTAAGTGGAACCACGGGATTTTCGTCTCACGAACAGAATCTGTTAAAAAATGCAGCTAAAAAAACATCAATTTTTTGGGCCTCTAACATGAGTATTGGTTTATGGACAGTTCGCCAAGCTCTTAAATCTTTTTCTCATATCAGCTATTTTGACTTTGCTTTAGATGAGATTCATCACACGCAAAAAAAAGATAATCCAAGTGGAACAGCCGTGACTTTGCATCGTGATTTGGAAAATGCAGTAGGAAAAAAAATAAAGCCAGCAATAGGGCATCGTTTAGGGGGTGTTTATGGCGTACACACCATCACAGCGGCCTCACAGAGCGAAATGATAAAATTAGAGCATAATGCTTTAAATCGTACGGTCTTTGCTGAAGGTGCGCTCAAAGCTGCATTGTGGGTTGTCAATCAGAAGTCTGGTCTTTATTCTATGGACGATTTAATGGGAGAAAACAAATGAAGTTTTTTATAGATTCCGCGGATATAAATGAAATCAAAATGGCTAACGAAAGAGGTTGGGTTGATGGTGTAACGACAAATCCATCTTTAATTGCGAAATCAGGTCGCCAATTGCATGATGTAATAAAAGAAATTTGTACTTTAACAACTGGTCCTGTTTCAGCAGAAGTTATTTCTTTAAAAGCTGATGAGATGGTTGCTGAAGGCCAAGTACTAGCAAAGATTGCTGATAACGTTGTTGTTAAAATTCCAATGTGCGAAGATGGCATGATAGCTGTAAAGAAATTAACAGCTATGGGAATTCAGACAAATGTTACATTGGTATTTTCAGTAGTTCAGGCTTTGTTAGCGGCAAAAGCAGGAGCTACGATGGTGTCTCCATTCGTTGGTCGATTGGATGATATCGGAACAGATGGTATGTCCTTGATTGCAGATATCGTGCAAATGTATCAAAATTATGATTTTAATACAGAAGTTCTAGTGGCTTCAGTGAGGTCGCCATTGCATATCCAGCATTCGGCTATTATGGGAGCGGATATTGCTACAATTCCTTTTAAAGTGATGCAGCAGATGACGGGACATCCTTTGACAACTAAAGGTATAGAAATGTTTTTAAGTGATTGGAATAAGTCGCAACAAAAATAGTTTTAGAGTATAATCATGATGAAATTAATTTATAGTTTTTTAACTTTATTAGTAATAAGCGGATGTGTAACAAACGCTTATTACATAGAAAATTCAAACTTACCTGTATCAGAAACTCGTAAAGCGGTAACAACTGTTATAGGTAAGCCAAGAGTTATAAGCTTAAATGGTCGAGAACTTAGTTCTGTATATCACGATCAAAAATTTGAACCGCTTGAAGATGATAAAAAAGTTAAGTCGCGTTATTATACTAAAGTCATAATATTAGGGCCTAGACGTCCATATGAAATCAGCGTGCAAGTGAATAAAGAAATGTTTGACGCACAAACTACGACTTTTGTCGATGTTGGTCTCGACGAAAATCTAAGTAAACGCAAAGCTATCGAAATTAAAAAAGCCCTCAGCAAAGGTCTCGAAAATTATCAGAACGTTGACGGAGAGAATCCTTTCTAAATATCCTGAATACAGAGGTCTCAAAGACTTTTAGTCAAGGAGTGACTATTTGGGGTATTTGTTAGCTTTAATCTTACCGATATCGTTTTTCTATTCACCTAGAATAGAAAAATCTAATATTGTGTTAGTCACAAAGCCGCTGACTATTACTCAAGAGCGCAATACGCCTGCCTACACTCTGTTTCAACAAACTCAAATCGTACAAAAAGCTAATCAAAATCTAAGAGAATCACAGTTAAGACAAATAGCTCAAGCCTACCCGATATCTGAATTATCAACGGAAACAGTGACGGCAATTACAGAGAAACCTATTAGACAAGTTTCTTCTATTACTTTAGACAAAACTGAGCTTACAGAGCAAACAGATACACGCTTGGCTTCGTTGTTACAGAATAAATCCGATGCGTTGCTTAACTCCACTCAGCCTGTATTCGCTGATGTAGTAAATGGTGGAGCCCTCATCCGTGGAGAGTTTGAGCTTAAAGATGGTGTAGGAATTGTAGATCACATTGTACTTCTCAAAAGAGTATTTGAAGGGCAAGCATTTGAACTAGGACAGGTCGATCTTAAAGCGGGCCAGTATCAAATATCAGTTGGCGCTTTCGAGGGTGAAATAGTGGCTGAGGTAAAAGACCGATCAGGATTAATCATAGGCGAAGACAGGCAACGCATAGTTAATCTTAAGCGTTCAGGTCAATTCTTTTTGGGACCAACCCTCAAACTCGGTAAGCCATCAGCATTTGCTTTGAATTTACGGAATGTTGACGGAGCAAAAGTTAAAGATCAAAATCTTCAAGCCAGTTTATTTTCTGGTTTTTATGATCTAAAAAAAACAACTGATGTCTATCCAAATGTCTCGCGACATTCGTCAACTCTAGCTGTTGTTAAAGACAATACGAATAAAAATGCGACGACTTTGTCTGTGCGGTCATCTTCAGATAAGAGCGACACGGTTATGTTTGCTTCTAAATGGATAGCTGGTGCTCAAGCTTATTTATCAGAACAATTGCAAATACAGTATTTACCAGAGACTGGTGTGGCTATTGGA
>JBKBTW010000172.1:0-5756 GCA_046291245.1 Pseudobdellovibrio sp.
AGTAAAACATTTGTCTTAGAGGACATCGCTGGTCTGGGATTAAAAAAATCTATTTTTCATAAAGTGAAAAATGCTCCCTATAGGTTTCATGAGTCTTTAGGAGTTATTTGGCGTCATCGTACGTGTGTGAATAAAAACGAAAAAGCTGTAATTACAGGCAGTTTGTTTCATCAAGATGTTCAAGGTAAAACTTTAATAAATAGTTATATCAAGCACTCAGGTCTTACTGTGCAGGAGTGGCTTAAGCGTTATTTTAAAGTGGTTGTCTCACCTCTTTTTCATTTACAGGATAAATATGGTGTAGGACTTGTCTCTCATGGACAAAATATTGTACTTATTCTGGAGAATTTTGTTCCAGTGGGGATGTATTTAAAAGATTTTCATGGAGATTTAAGGGTATCTAACGAAGACGCACTTTACTTTCAAAGTGAGCTCCGTCAGAGACTGGCAGCGTATTTAGATCAATTACCTCCTGAGTATTTGATACATGACTTAATCACAGGACACATGATTACGGTGTTAAGATTTATATCAGCTGGTCTTCGTGAGGAAGGTGTGATTGAAGAGCAAACATTTTATGATATTTTATCAGAAAGTATATCTGAGTATATCAAAGAGCATGGACTTATTAATCAAAAAATAAATCTTCAAGAAACTCATATTAAAAGAGTGTTGCTCAACAAGGTGAGGTTTCAAATAGGGTACAATGATTCGGCAGAGAGACCAAAACCTGCTTTAGGAACAGACTTGATAAACCCTCTTCATAAACATGCAAGCAATGAAAAAAGAAATGGGAAGACAAATGTCTAAACTGGATTTAATAGGTATAGGAATTGGCCCTTTTAATTTGAGCTTAGCGGCGCTCTTTGAAAAAGTAAAAGATCAAAATGTTCAGTTCTTTGAAAAAAAGGCTCAGTTTGAGTGGCACTCGGAAATTATTTTTGCTGATTCGTATATGCAAACGAACTATTTAAAAGATTTGGTGACGCCTGTTGATCCTATGAATGAGTGCTCTTTTTTAAATTATTTGGTTACGCATAAATTATTTTACTCGTTTTTACACACCCAAAGGACGACTGTAACTCGTAAAGAATTTGAACAGTATTGTATTTGGGTGGCAGAAAAATTAAAAAACAAACTTAAATTTAAAGAAGAAGTCGAAAGTATTGATTTTACAGACAATCACTTTGTTGTGAAAACATCAGATGGTCAGTACAGTTCAAAAAATATCTGTGTTGCAACGGGTTTAGTTCCCCGTGTTCCTGATTGTGCTCAGAAGTATGTAGGACCTCATGTGTTTCATGCTAAATCAGCAGTTTTAAAAAATATAGATTTAAAAGGAAAAACTGTTGCGATTATCGGTGGTGGGCAAACTGGGATAGAGGTTTTTAGAAATGCTTTACTTGGTCATTGGGGAAAAGCTAAATCTCTGAATCTGATCACAAGCCGTAAAACTTTAGAGCCCTTAGATGAATCCGCCTTTACAAACGAGTACTTTACGCCAAATTACGTCAACAGTTTTTGGGGTCTAGAGGCAGAGAAAAAGGCTAAAATAGTGGCTTCTCAAAAGTTGGCAAGTGATGGGAATACGCCCTCTTATTTGTTGCAGCTCTACAATGATCTGTACCGTATGAAGTTTATAGACACTCAAGAACCTGAACAAACGAAGTTTAAAATTTTAGCCTATAGAAAAATGTTTGATTTGCATAAAACGGGTAGAGGTTATGAGTTGGACTTAAAAAACAGTTATTATGATAAAGTTGAAAAACTAAAGGCTGACGTAGTTATTTTATGTACAGGGTTTCAAAGCACAATACCTAAATCCTTAGAGCCGTTGTACCCAAAAATTCAATTTGATCATGAGGGTCGATTTACATTTCAGAGATCATACGCAATCAATTGGGATGGACCATCAGAAAATAAAATTTATGCTTTAAATTTCAGTCGTCATAATCATGGCATTATTGATCCCCAAACAAGTTTAATGGCCTGGAGATCAGCAACAGTAATTAATGATATAACAGGTAGAGCTGTTTATGAGACAGAGCAGATTCAACCCAATTTTGTAGATTATAATTTATTAAACGATAACGATAACGATAACGAGTAGTGAAATGAAAATATTTAAATATTTATTGGTTTTTTTATATAGCCTTCAAGTTTATGCACAAGAAGACGTAAATTTAGGAACAATAACAGTACGAGGGACTAAAGATGGACGCTCTTATAAGACAAGTCCTGAGAGCCTAGTGATTTTGCAAGAGACAGAGGTCAATCCGCAGGGTAAAGAAGATGATATTCAAGTCCTGAATTCGATTCCTAATGTATCTGTTAATAAAAATGGAGAGTCGTTCAGTATTCGTGGTATTAATAATACAGGAGTAACAGGTTATCAGAAAGATAATTTAGCAAGTGTTATCGTGGATGATTTATTTCAAACTGATTTAGCTCTACAGGCGGGAAGTTTTAGTCTTTGGGATGTAGAGCGTGTTGAAATTTTAAGAGGTGCACAATCAACTCAGCAAGGTGTAAACTCGTTAGCGGGGGCAATTTTATTAGATCATTACAAACCTGATTTTGTAAATTCAGGAGCTGTTAAGTTAGGTTTTGGAAGCCATTTTAATAGAGAGTTAGGCATTGTCTTGAATAGATCTTTGAAGGATGATACCGCGGCTGTTCGATTTTCTTATGATAAAAGTGCAAATGACGGATACATTACGAATCAAACTACAGCAAATGACAAATGGGGTTCAGGCAATAAAGATCGCGCCTCTTTAGGTGTGTTATACAAAGTCACCGATGAAGACAGTGTTTTATTTAACCTAAAATACAATCGCAGTCATCAGGGTGGAACGTACGTGCAAGGAAATGATCCTTTTGCTTATGAGGTGACAGAAGACGTAGATTTTAACTCGATCACGAATAACTCTCAATCCACTGTAAAATATAAAGCTGATATAAATGAGCACATGACAAATGATTTAGTTGTTGGCTACTCAGCATCTCAGCAAAAAATAATGAGTGACGCCGATGGAGAGCCTCAAGATATCGCGGGAGCACGCAAAGAAAAGCATAAAGATGATTACTTGAGTATTGAAAATCGATTAACTTACAAAAACGAGAACATCCATAATGTTTTCGGTCTTCATTTACATCGATTTAAACTTGTCGATAATTATGATATGACTTTGTTAAATAACTTTCCTGGGGTTCCAACCGCAGTTGCGATATATGTTTTGCAGGATGTGGAGCGTACCCAAGATGCTTATGCTCTATTTAATGCTTTAAATTACAAATTGAATGACAACTACTCTGTACAACTGGGTGTGCGTGGAGAAAAAGTTAACTCCAGTTATGATACCTACGCTTATGGTCGACGTTTAACTAATGCCGGTGGGGCAAACACTGCAATTGATAATTACATTAATTCAATTACAGGTGTATATGGTGGCAGTAACGATGGATTTGTTGTTTTACCTAAAGTAGGATTCGGCTATACGAATGAAAATCATTTTACGGGCTTAACTTACACGAAAGGTTATAGAACCTCAGGTGTAAGTATAAATCGTAGTAAGGCAGCGGCAAGTTCGTATGATCCAGAATATACGGATAACTATGAGTTAAGTTATAAGTACTTTACGGAAGAGTGGCAGACGAGCATGAATGTCTTTTACATTCACTGGCGTCAACAGCAGGTTCAAGTTCAGCTCTCTAATGATGTTTATGATACTCAAGTTAAGAATGCGGCTCAATCAGAGGTCTATGGTGCTGAGTTAGAAGGGAAACTAAAGATAAACGCTCAACAAAGTTTAAGTTCAGGTGTGGGTTATACAAACACACAGTTTAAAGATTTTAAAACATCAAATAAAGATTACTCGGGCAAGGAGTTTCCCTTTGCATCCAAGTGGACAGGACGTATAGCTCATGAAATTAAAGCTACGGAGACTTTAAGCTTTATCACAATTGCACGTTATATGAGCCCTGCTTATACAAACGCGGACAACACTCGGACATCAGAACAATTGTTCAACGTAAGTCTTAATGCAAAGTATATGTATGAGACTTGGGTGCTAGAAGGTTATGTCAATAACGTGTTTGATCAAAAATATCAGCTTTTTGATGGTTCACCGACAAGCACAACAAGCGCCTATCAAGCGAGTTACCATCAAGTCAACGCACCACGCGAATTCGGAGTGAGGTTTAACTACTACTGGTAGAGTTTTAAAAATAAAAAAGCCATTTAAGAAACACTTAAATGGCTTTTTTGTTAAATGAGTCTAAATTCTTTTTTAATTTTCACAAAAAATAGACTTACGTTCTCCATGTTTGACCGAAGATTATAATCTGCGACCTTTTGTGAAGTTGATCATCTCACTTTTTTCAAGTGGGTTTGGTGATGGTAAAGTCATTTTGTTCACATTTATTTTATTTAAAAGAGTAGGTGATTTTAAAGTTGTTCCTGGAGCAAGAACTTTTTTAAGAGTGCCTTCTTTTGTGTAAATTAAAGCAGAAGATGCATTTCCTGCTAAAATCATAATATCAAATTGCGGAAGTGAGCGGTTTGAATTTTCCGTTAGTGTTACCCAAGACATTGATACTAAAGGTTTATCAAATTTTGCATAGGTGTTGATGCTATGAACAATATCAGTCCATGGGTGTGAGTAAGAAAGAGTTTTATAAATATCTTCTAAACCTAAAGTGAAGTCAGTTTCTACGGACTCAGCTAAACCTAAATAACCTAAGGCTGAAGAAATAAATTTAGCATGATTGAAGGCTCTTTGGTAGCCTGCACCTTCGTAATCGTTGCGATTTCTTAAACCATCAATAATTTGTTGAGGTTTGATTTGGAGTAAGCTCGATAGCGGCATGATATCGGTTAAAGTGCCAGACTTCTTAAACGCAAATTTCATTGCGCCAGTTAATGCTGTATTTAAAGTGTTGAAGTCCGCCTCTAAAAGATAGTGAATTGGAAATTCACCATTTGAATTTAAATACTGAGAAACATTCATTGCGGATTGAAATTGAGATTTTGCTAGAACACTTTCGGCCATAAATTTTTTCATGCAACTGACATATTTGCTTCGACCGCCTAATACAAATAGAGCATTCATAATGCGCTCATTGGCAGCTTCAGGTTTCTCAGCTACTCCGTTCCAACATGAGTCGGGCGTAAGTGTGCCTCGATAAATACCAAAGATGGTGTGAGCCTTTTTTTCGCTTAAATCGATTGAAATGATGTTAGCAGAATCAGCTCTAGAGGATACAGCTCTTACTCGAGATCCATCCGAAAGTGTATAGAACTGTTTATTTTTAGATTCTCCATCTAGACCTACAATTAAAAGATTAATTCTTTTTGTACTTGAGTTGACTTGATCTAAGGGAATATGTCGAATGAGGTTAGCATAACGTGAATCATCACCTTTGATGGCTTGTGGTTCGTTAACATAAGCTAAAGCGGCTTGGCTAAGGAAAATAGAAGTCGTAATAACAGATGAGAGAACAGCTTTTACTTGAGTTTGCATATGTAAGTCTCCTTAACGGTTGGATATTTTAATATCATAGCTGTGTTTGCTATTTTTGGGCCAAAGGCAGCAGAACTTTAAGGGAATGTATTAGCTTTTAGCTAGCGTAGGGTTAATTTATTTTACAAAGTGACAAAAAAAGCGGTCTCTTAAATACCCTCTCTATCAATTAGTGGGGTCCCTCTCTATCAATTAGTGGGGTGTAGTCACATGCCAATACCATCCATTGGTGTT
>JBKBTW010000173.1:0-5734 GCA_046291245.1 Pseudobdellovibrio sp.
CTTGGAGAAAGTTATTATCAGAAGCATAATTTTAAAATGTGTGCAGCAATGTATGAACAAGTTATGGTTATGCTTCAGGGAAAGAGTAACGATCAAAGTTACTTGATTGCTCAAAGCATGTCAGAGAAATGTCGTATGGCTATTGAGGGTGTTCGTTAATGTCGAGATTAAAGGTTGTGTTAAGGGGAGCGCAGATAAGCGACTTAGCCTTAAATACCGAAAAAGAATATATCGGCGGTCGCAAAGAGAACTGTGATATAAGATTACAGGCTGAGAAAGGTATTTCCCGCGAACATTTTAAACTTAAATATGAAGAAGGCCGCTGGGTCGTAACTTCCTTATCTCGTTTTGGAGAAATTTATTCCCTAGGACAACGAGTAGAATCAATTCCTTTAGAACACGGGCAAATGTTTCAAGTTCCTCCTTATGAGTTTGAAATCAGTGATGTTCCGGATGCGGTTGTTAACGTACCTCAAACTGATGGCGCAGTTGATATTAGTGAAAATGAAAGAACTGTTATCGGGGTGGCTCAACAAGTACCTCATATAAAAATGATGTCTGCATCAGGTACTGTGCGAGAAATGCTACGTTTAGAAGTAGGAGATTTGTGGGTAGCTGGTCGAGATGCTTCTTGTCAGATCATTATTCCTGATCAACGGGTAAGCCGCAGACAATTTGAGTTAAGAAAAATTAATGGTATTTATACGATTATTGACTTGTCCAGTGTTAATGGAACATTTCTGAATGGTTCACCTATTTCTAGTACAGATCCTCAGCCCTTAAAAAGTGGTGATGCAATAAGTGTTTTAGATAACACAATGTATTTTGAACTTCATGATCCGAACTTCCAATATCGAGTAGAAAGAATTGAAGTTCCGCCTATTCCCTTGGAGCAAGTTCGACCAGATGTAGATCAACTTTCTTTAGATGATGTAGCTGCTGACGATAATGAAAATTTTGAAAATGAAGAATATCTTGAGGATCAATATGTAGAAGGAGATGTTCAAGGGCAGTATCCCCAAGAGGTCGATCCTGCTTTTTATCAAAATGAGCAAATTAATCCAGATGGCAGCGTATTTACAGGAATGCCTAATGAGCAGATGCGGGGCGATTTTTACACTTTTCAAAAAAATGAAGAAAAACCACCTCAGTCCAAAATTGTTGAGCAGTGGAATAAATTAAAAAATAATCGACCTTTGCTCGCGACCGTGGTCATTTTAATTTTAGCTTTAAGTTACTTTGTAAGCGAGTCGTTGAATGAGCCTGTGGTTAACAAGCAACAAACTGTAGTGAACTCAAATGATCCTTTTGAGCGTTTAACTCCAGAAGAAAAAGATAATATTGTTTTGTGGTACGGAAATGCGGAAAAATCTTTAAGACAACAGTCTTTTTCAATTGCTAAAGAAAATTTAGATAAAATCCATAAGCTTCTTCCAGGTGGTTATAAAGATTCCAAAGTTTACGAGATAGAAGCTTTAAATGGAGAGCAAACTATCATTACACAGCAAGAAAATGAAAGACGTGAAAAAGTTCAAGCTGAAGAAATGGCTACATTCAAAGAGACAATAGAGAAGTGTGAAAAATCAATTACCCCAGAAACAACAGTGGCCGAAATAGAGGAGTGCTTGCAGCCGGCAACATTAATTGATCCAGAGCACCCCGATCGTGTAAATATGATCGCTCGCGTTCAAAAGTTGTTTGATGAGCGACGTAATAAAGAAGAATCAGCAAAAGTCTTGCTTGCGCAAAATGACGAATTGAGAGCTTTATTTGCGAAAGCTGAAGAGGTTAATGCCTCCGGTTACCCCAAAAAAACGATTAAAGCTTATCAAGCTGTTATAGATTCTTCCTTGCCAGATGTAGACAATTTAAAAAATACAGCTAAAAAAAGAATAAAACTTATTCAAGGTAAAATAGATAACAGAAATTTAAATAACATCAGTAATGCAGAAGTGTACTTGAAAGAAGGAAAATTAAAGCAAGGGTTAATATCCTTGAGGGAAGCCTTGGCTTACGATCCTGAAAATGAAATCATAAAAGATAAACTCGAGCGTTATTCGAATGAGCTGAGAAATCAAGTTAAAGCTATGTATCAGGAATCTATTATAGACGAAAACTTTGGAAATGTAGATGGTGAGGAAAATAGACCTGGCGCAAAAGAAAAGTGGAAAAAAATATTAGAGATGGATTTGGAAGATGGAGATTACTATAGGAAGGCATATATAAAACTCAGAAAGTACGGGGTTTTATAAAATGAAATGCGCAGTAAAGTCTTTAAATGGCTCGTTTAAATTTCCTCAAACAAAAATACATGTTTTACTTAATGATAAGCTTATCGTGTATATCAGATTATGGAGTGGTCCTGATCAAGAACAAAAAATAGTGGACGAAATTTCTGGTTATATCTCCGCGGCAGATGCAGATTTGGAAGTTACGACACCTTTTGAATATATAGAGAGTTTATCTTCTCAAACGAACAAGTTAAGAGTAGCTATTTTATTGGCAAATGAAGCCTTGTTTAATGATAATAAAGATAAATATTTGCAGGGCTTTGAATTAGCAGCTGTTTATAAAAACAAAAATGAAGTCAGTTTTACATCAATAGGCCGGTTTTCAATATTTGCAGAGAAAAAAGGTAAAAAATTTTCTATCTATGCTCATGGGGGATATATGGATGACAATGTATTGCTTCCTACAGCATTGTTGGGGATAGAAAAAACACCAGATATGCAGTGTGCATCTGTTTCCGCAAAGGATCTTGATTCAATTATTATTGAGTCATTATATGATAGCCATACGTATTGGAAGTCTATTATAAATGATTTTACTGACTAGTTACTGATTAAGTCCTGTAGAAAAATTTGGGTCCAAATAAACGAGCGGATGATACCATACTTTATTTTTTTGAAAAATTCCCCAGATGTTTTCATTAGCTAAGTTCCATATAGATATTTTAATTTCATCGTAGAAGCGTTTACGCTTTATATCGTAGGAAAGTTTAGCCTTTTCTTGGTTGAGATTAAGCAGATTATATTTTTTGTATCTTACATATTCAACAAGCAATGGGTCTTTGCAATATTTTAAATCGTTTAAAACTATATCTGATTTGCTTAAGAGGTTAATACATATATCAAAAGGTTTATCGAGTTCTTTAAGTAAAATGTTACTCATATCTTTAGAGCGAATCATGTTATTAATGTAGTAAATATAAACTGGATTGAATTTGTCAGGTGGAGAGTGCGAGAATAACTCTTTTAAATTAGATTTTTTCAGAAATTCTTTTGTAATTTGAATGTTATAATAATCAGTTAAGTAGAAAATTTGTGAAGGAAAAATTTTTCTCATTTTTTGTTGTATACTTTTAAGTTTTTGAAGGCCATTTTCAGATTTACTGTAAACATTCACAACTTCGAAGCGGTCTGTAGTTAGATTGTAAATTTCTGGATTACCATTTTTTTCAGTCATTAAATGATTACCATAAATAATAGAAAAATTTAGTTCTAGAGGGGATTTGATCCACGTATTGGCCGATTCTACTAATAAAGGGCGAAGCGGAGTATTTTCATCAAACTTAGTATCGAGAAAAAGGCTGATGTCTAGTGTGGGGAGTAAATCAATTTTACTCGGATCATCTAAATTAAAAAATTTTTTCAAAGTGTAACCAATATCTGCTAAGTTAATTGGAATATCGTTTTTCCATGAGATGCCTTCATCGCCTTTCATGCGTGGAGGTTTAACGAGAGCAGTAATCATTGTGTTTTCTGAGTGTAAGTTTAAAAAAGGAGTTTCTTCGCTTCTGTTGTAATTGTTGGATCCTTTAAGGCTTACAAAATAAATGTATGAATTATCCCATATATTTTTTTGTTTTAGGCGCAGGAAAAAGTGAAATAATTTTTCATCCATTTTATCGTAACTTGTGTAGTTTGTATCTTGATCGTTTAATGCATCGAACTCTGAGTTCGTGATAAGGGCAAAAAAAGGTTGATTCATGTTTTCTTCACGCCATTGAATAAATTGCTCTGCAGAAATATTGAAATCTTTTATAATTTCCGCTGTGTAATGTGAAGCTGCGGAGTCGTCAAAAGTATCAAAGTATTTAGAGAGTCCAGTTTTTTTGAGTATATGGGGATTGCCACCAAAAAAACCAGTCTTATAGCCCTTTTTGAGAGCTGCTTCCGTCACTAACGATATATCTTTGTCCAAGGTATCAAAACTACGATGTAGTTTGTGGGTGAGAGGGTATTGTCCTGTTAAGAGAGAGCCTATAGCTGCCGCTGGCTGAAGAGATGTGGTGTAAGCATGGGTAAATCTAAGGGATTCTTTGCACAAAATAGCTAACCCAGAGCTATCTTCGTTGTTCTTTTCATCCGCGCAGTTATATCGTTCTGGATTTATTTGATCTACCGCGATGATGAGGACTGATTTTTTTTGTTCATTCTGGCAGCCGATATGAAAAAGTAGTATTATTATCGTAATGAAAATAAAATGAGACCTTTGCAGGACTTTGGTATATCGTGTTGAAATCAGATTTTTTGACCAGATCATGAACTAACATCATAATAAATATGAATAAAAAATGTAAAGGAGCTATTCATGTTTGCTGATAAAATTTTTGCTATTGCACATTACGCCGATCAGGTTGTTCTGATTATACTCGTTATAATGAGTGTTATTTCTATTGCTATGATTTTCGAAAGGTTAATTGCTTTAAAAAAGGTGTCAGTGGAAAGTGCTCGCATCAGAGCGCGTATTCGAGTAGCTTTGCAAACTGGGTCAGTCAGTGATTTTGAAGATATAGCAAAAGATCCATTATCTATAGAGGGACGTGCAGCAGGACAAGCTTTGAAGCATTTGAAACTCAATGGAGAAGCAGGTTTTGAAGAGGTGTTTAACACATTTGTTTTGACTGAAAGACCTGATTTGGAAAAATTTTTACCTGTACTAGCAACTATTGCATCGAATGCTCCATTTATTGGTCTTTTAGGAACTGTTCTTGGTATTATGAAAGCTTTTAATGATTTGGCATCTTCAGCAGATGCGGGTCAGCAAACAGTTATGGCGGGTATATCCATAGCGTTAGTCGCAACAGCAGCAGGTTTATTTGTTGCTATTCCAGCGAGTATATTTTTTAATTATTTTACAAGAAAAGTACGTGCGATTTTATCAAGTGTAGAGTCAGTTAAAGAGTTAGGTATCGCTTACTCAAAAAAGAAAGGCTAGTGTATGGCTTTTAAAGCGGATCAAAATGAAGAGATGATGTCAGAGATCAACGTTGTTCCGTTGGTCGATATCATTTTGGTTGTGTTAATTATATTTATGGTAACGGCGCCTATGATTATGAAGCCGTCGATTAATGTTAACTTGCCAAAGGCTGCGTCTGGCGATGCTACAACGCCGAGTAAACTTAATATTAGTATCAGTGGCGATGGAAAAATGGTTCTGGATGGTCAACCTGTAGATGATGCCCAAGTTCAGGCCAAGGCTTTAGAAGAAGTTGGAAAAAATCCAGATGTTCAAGCGATCATTGCGGCTGATAAAGATGTGCCCCATGGTCGAGTTGTAGCGGTTTTGGATATCGTAAAAAGTGCTGGTGTTAAAAAATTTGCGATCAGCATTGATAAAAAGTAAGTTATCGGTCACGCTTGCATAAGGCGAATCAATCTAACAGCTAAGTCCATGTTATTTCTGATTTCCGTAGGATTTAAAGTCCCTACCTTGGTCTTGATTATAAAAA
>JBKBTW010000174.1:0-5698 GCA_046291245.1 Pseudobdellovibrio sp.
GAAATTGATATTTTTTGATCTCTAAATTTAGACTCCAATTTTTTGATGTCACTCACACGAGTTAAATCACACTGAAAAATTTCGACAGATAAAGCTCCTAAACTTAAGCACTTTTTCTGAATAGCTTTAAGCTTACGAGTCCGACGAGCTATTAATATAAGATTTTCACTTTTTTCAGCCAATAAATAAGCCGTTTGCTCACCTATTCCTGACGATGCGCCGCTGATGAGTGTATATGTTTTCTTTAATAGTTTTTTATGAGTTGATATTTCTTTATCTATTTTAATTTTCTTCTGAACTTTATTTGATTTCATAATAATAACGTATAAAACTAATCTCAAATTTTATCAATCAACACTGTTATAATGTCTAATTTGAGTTTTTTAAAGAATCTCCCTATTTAATCTATAACTTAGCATTATTTGACTTGATCTCAAGAATAGTCTAAACGAAAGACTATGAAATACTGGCTCATGAAATCAGAACCCGACGTCTACTCTCTAGATCATTTAAAGCAAGATAAAACCACATGGTGGGAGGGTGTTCGCAATTACCAAGCCCGCAATTTTATGATGAATGATATGCAAATCGGTGATCTTGTTCTTTTTTACCACTCAAATTCCACACCTTCTGGAATAGCAGGCTTAGCAGAGATTAGTAAAACTGCAGAACCAGACAAACTACAGTTTGATAAAAAATCTGAGTATTACGATGCAAAAGCTACAAAAGAAAAACCTATTTGGTTTTGCACAGAAGTAAAGTTTAAAAAAATATTTAAAAACTTTATTCCTCTTGATGAAATCAAAAATGATCCGAAATGTTCTGATATGATTTTAGTTAAACGTAGCCGATTGTCCGTACAGCCTGTTACAAAAAATGAATTTGATTATTTAACTAAAAAGGGTGAATAGCCTGAGCCCCAATTTAAAACCTCAACAGATTAAACTTTTTCTAGCACCCATGGAAGGTGTTACCGATTGGGCTATGCGGGACTTACTCACAAGCCTTGGCGGAATTGATCATTGTGTGACTGAGTTTTTACGAGTTACAGACAAACTCCATCCTTACAAAGTATTTTTAAAAAACTGTCCAGAGCTTCAAACTCACTCCCGCACAAGATCTGGTACGCCTGTATTCATACAACTTCTTGGTGGCCATGCAGACCCTCTAGCTGAAAATGCATTACGCGCACATGAGCTAGGAGCCCTAGGAATTGATTTAAACTTCGGTTGTCCTGCGAAAACAGTCAATAGACATGATGGCGGAGCAACGCTTTTAAAGTCTTCAGAACGGCTTTTTAAAATTGTTTCCACTGTAAGAAAGGCTGTGCCTCTTGAAACACCTGTAACGGCTAAAATAAGATTGGGTTTTGATGATCCTAACCAGTGCATTGAAAATGCCAAAGCTTGTGAAGAGGCTGGAGCCACATGGCTTACAGTTCACTGTCGCACAAAAACAGATGGCTACAAACCACCCGCTTACTGGGAGTGGATACCTAAAATTAAAGAACGCACCAAAATTAAAATTATCGCTAACGGCGAGATTTGGAACGAGCAAGATTTTTTAAAATGTCACAGTATTTCTCAATGTAACGACTACATGATTGGGCGTGGAGCTTTACGTAATCCTTATGTATTCAAAAACATTAAAAATACTTTGGCACACGATGAACAGAACAATTTTCAAACTTCAACTGCTTTACTTTTAACATATTCACAACCCGACTCACTTAGCCTTATACTACCTTTCTTTGAAGCGTGTACAACTTACGTTAACGAGCATTTTGCTACATCTCGCACTAAACAATGGCTCAGCCAACTCAGACTCTCATCACAACAGGCCAAATACGTATTCGATCAAGTTAAAATCTACAAAAAACCCACTGAGTTCAAATCGGCCCTCGAAAAGCACCTACTTTAAATCCTCAGCACTTCTTCTTATGCGCGGATAGGATTAAAACTCATTTTCTAGAGAACTTTATCACTAAAATGAGTCGGCAAAGAAACAACTTTGATTTTGACTAATTAAATTACTCATAAATTCAATATTTCTAAATAAAAAGGCTTTGTTTACAAAACAAAGCCTTTAAAACTATCACATTTTAGATCTGATTTAAACTTAACTCTGCAATAAACCTTCCAATTTACCATCATCATCAAGTGCTTTTAAATCTGTGTATCCCCCAACAAGCTGATCATTGATTAAAATAATCGGCACTGTAGACCAGCCCGTTTTATTTTTCCATTCCATAAGCTCATCAAGGTTATTCGTCAAATCAATCACCTCAACTTTGATTCCACGCGAATCGAAAAAATTCATCGCGCGATCACAAAAAGGACATGGATTTTTTTTCACTAACGTTACTTTTGCTGTTTGAACCATACAAACTCCCATAAAAAAATGGCTCTCTTTGTTTTTTTACATAAAGAGAGCCAATAGCTTAATTTCTAATTTTTATACAACTACAAAATCTAAATGTGTGATGATAAAAATTGAGTGATGTTTTCTTTTGGATGATTTCCAACTAACTCACCAACTTGTTTGCCATCTTTAAATAACAACATCGCAGGAATACCACGGATGCCAAATTGACCTGGAGTAGAAGGGTTTTCATCAACATTCATTTTAACAATTTTTACTTTACCACCAAGCTCTGCTGCGACCTCTTCTAACTTTGGAGCTAGAGCACGACATGGTCCACACCACTCAGCCCAGAAATCTACAAGTACTGGTGTAGAGGAATTCAATACATCTGATTGAAACGATTGATCTGTAACAGGTGTTGTATTTTGTGCCATATAAGCTCCTTTATTTATCTTTTTTAACCAAAGCCACTGCAAACTTTCTGCGTTCGCGATCGAGATTCTCCATGCTATCTTTACCTGAATCAACAATAAATTCAGCTCGTAGCTTCTTTTGTATACTATGAGTATGCTTTTTATTATGTCCAGTTTTCAAGTCGACATTGAGATGAGCAATCGCCTTATTGTAAGACTCTATATGATTTGAGTATTTTGACGATTTTTCAGTCAATTCCTGCATAAATTTACTTTTAATGATATCTAATTCGTTTTGAGGTTGATTTATATTTTGCTGCGAAATATTTTCGACCTGCATTTTTGTAGGATCATCCACATAACCCGTAACGTAAATAAGCTCTTCCTCTATACTTTTACCCGAGCTCACAAGCAATGCGCCTTCATTTTCTCTAAACCTCGAGTCGCTCTGCGCAATGTTTAAAAGTTTTTTACGAACAACTTCCCGATCTCCACTCATTAGATTCAAAACATGAGAAATAACTTTAACTGCTCCAACGGGTTCAAAAAGCAAATAGTCCATTTTAAGAGCAGAAAAATCAGCAGGATCTATTTTCTGATCCGTATTCATAATAAGAATGATTTTTCCTTTATAATCTACGACTTCTTTTAAAATCTGACCCACTCTAAGTGTTGAAAGTTTAGGCGTATCTCCTTTAACGATAATCATCTCAGGAGTAAAGCTGTCTATTGCTAGCTGCAAATGAACTTCATTTGATTGCTGTGCAACTTCAAAACCCACTTGTTTTAATGTGTTTTCAATGTGGCCTATAAATGCAACATCATCACTCACAATTAATACTCTATCCATAAGTCTATTGTAAAATCTGATCGATGACGATAGCAAAGAAATTGTTTACAATATCTCAAATGTGGAAATCACGGCGCGTCTTTTTTTACTTATTTTTTGAAATGTTCCCGACATTTGTTCTGGGAGTGTTGATCTTTATTTCAATTCTTCTCATGTTTCAAGCCCTGAGACTGACCGAGTTTTTACTCGTTCATGGAATAAAATTATCATTCATTATCGATATCATGGGCTACATGAGCATATCTTTCCTGCCGCTTCTATTACCTATGAGCTTATTGTTTGCCATCTTGATGACGTACAATAGACTCTCGCACGACTCCGAAATTATTGCATTAAAAGGCGCCGGCTATAATGGCACAACAATCCTGTCACCGGCAGTTTTCCTCTCAATTCTTGTCATGATTTTCTCGATACAAACAGCGTTTTACATCGCTCCCTGGGGAAACCGTCAATTTGAGGTTTTGATCACTTACCTTGGTAACACCAAGGCCGCTGCAAGCCTTAAGGAAGGCACTTTCTCTGAAGGCTTTTTTGATATGGTGGTTTATGCTAACAAAGTTAATTCAGAGGCCGGAGAATTAGAAAATATCTTTATTTACGACGACAAAAATCCTCATTCTCCACTCACCATTATAGCACCACACGGACAAATTATCCCTGACACCGAAAACCCTGGACACAGCATTTTACTTAGACTTTTCAATGGACAAATTCACCGTCGAAACCAAGCCCACACCGTCGTGAACTTTGAAACTTACAATGTCTCATTGAATGACCCTATTAAATTTGAAGAAAGAAAAAAATCCGCAGCTTCTCTTAATTACGGCGAGCTCAAAGAACGCATAGCAGCTCCAGAAACCGATCCAAAAGACCGCGCAGGGTATGAGGTGGAGTTCCATAAAAGATTCGCCTTAGCCGCTGCCTGTTTGATTTTTAGCCTTATTGGCGTAGGATTTGGGATTCAAAACAATAGACGCTCTGGAAAGTCTTCTGGCTTTGTTGTTGCTGTTGGCTTCATCGTATTTTATTTCGTTCTTTATATAGCCTTTGAAGGATTATCGCGAAATCAACAGATTCCAACCTATTTAGGTCCATGGATAACAAATGCGATCTTCTTTGTTTTAGCGGTTTTACAGATACGCAAAAAACTCACCTAAGCATTGATTTAAAATTTAAAGATATTTTTTAGTTTTATTTTTTAGATTTATTTTTTTAAAAATGATTCTCACACGATAGTATTTGATCAAGACAGTAAACCAAAAATGAGACGATGCAGTAGCATCCTTACTACCACGGTCATCCATGACCACATCGCCCCTCCCTTATCTTTATTTTAGATGTATTGTTTGCTTTTTTTCAAAAGATTTTTTTAGAAAATTTCATTTTTTAATTGATTTTTGACCTAAGTAATAGCCTCAACTACTTATAGTTATTATACGCGCCGCAAACCACTATATCTAGGTTTAAGGCGAAGACAGAACTCGACCAGACCAAGATTCAGCTTCCCAAAAATCATGCAAATCATTGCTGTCATGAATAAAAAAAGCTCCTTCACGCATTAAAAATTTATTTCCTGAGAATTCCGCAGCTCGCGGGTGCGCAGGAAGAGTGATAATTGTTTTTCCATTTTGTAGAGCATGATGAACCGTTAAGAACGTCCCACTTTTCCGCTCAGCTTGAGCCACTAATGTTATCTGCGAAAAAGCTGAAATCAGCCGATTTCGATGATAAAAATATGACTTCCTCACTGAGTGTTCATTTTCAAACTCAGAAAGTAAACACCCTCCAGCTTGCAAAATGTAATCTTTAAGTTGAGTTAAATTATTAGGATACAGTCTGTTAAGCCCGCAAGGTAACACCACAACGGTGGGACGCCCTATTCTCATACAAACTAAATGCGAAGCCTGATCAACCCCTACAGCACCTCCGCTAATTAGTGCTACTGATGGCTTCATCTTTAAAAAATCATGCATGTCCGAGAATAGCCACTCTTGCGTGAGTGGATGCATATTTCGCGCTCCAACTACTGATAAAGTTTCATATCTTAACCATACAGGATCACCTTGATACT
>JBKBTW010000175.1:0-5695 GCA_046291245.1 Pseudobdellovibrio sp.
ATAAACCAGCTAACGAAGCCATAGCCGTTCCGCAAATTCCCATCATATGAACATGAGCGCCTGTTTTTAAATTTTTTAAACTTCCCTGTATCATTTAATTCACCTTTACAATGTTCTTTTAATCACTTCAAAAATCCAATTATGAATCTTAGGTCTTAACGAAACAAATCCCTTGTTCTCACGACCATAATTCACACGATTACTCAATACACTCACTAACAAATCATTCCGCGGATCATACCAAAATGAAGTCCCCGTAAAACCAGTATGCCCAATAGAGTGAACAGAGAAATAAGGACCACAGCTAGCATTTTCCTGAGAGGGCATCATATATCCCATAGCCCAATCACCAACCTCTTGAGGAAGCGCTCTTTGAGCAAAAAGTTGAGCTGTTTTTTGTCTAACTTTGTATCTTGCGATCCCATGAAGTTGAGAACGCACATTCAATCCAAATGCAGCAACGTCATCAATTGATCCAAACAATCCGGCATGAGTGGAAATTCCACCCAAAGCCCAAGTATTTTCATCATGCACTTCACCTCGCATAGTTTTACCACGCCAGCTACACTCTTCTGTTGGAGCATACAAAGAGACATTTGCTACAGGTTTATTTTCAAGATTAAAATCCAAGGTCGTCGTAGAGTAAAAATCGTTCTTTACATTATTCCAGATTTCTAAAATAGTTTTACTGTAAAGTTTTTCTAAAATAAAACCCAACGTCATAAAACCCAAATCAGAATAAACTGCTTTATCAGATTTTTTTAACTCGGTCTTGTTAATTTGCTGATACAACCAAGCTCTGCGCTCAATCCAGCTTACATTTTGAGGCATATCTATGTAAAAAGGCTTCCACCACTCAAGCCCTGAAGTGTGAGTCAATAAATCACGCACTTTTATTTGCTCAAACGAAAAATCTGGTAATATATCTTTAACCAAAGTTTCAAAATTCCATAAGCCAGCATCATAAGCTTGCATCATCGCTTGTTGAGTGAAAATTACTTTTGTTAAAGAGGCCAAATCATAAATAGGCTGAGTTTGCCCCAACTGCAAATCACATATCATGCGACCTAGGTGATACGCTCTCACGACAACACCGGGAGTCACATCAACAATTGCAGGCTCTAGCTTTTCTATTAATGTTCTTTCTAAACTATTATGTCTCATGGAGAATACACTACCATCTGTGGGTTAACGCCACAAGTAAGCTCTGCCTCAGTGCCAAAAAAAACTGGCCTTTGCAAATCCGCATGACCAGCTTCTAAGCCTGTAAAAACCGGAATTTTTATTTTTTGTGCAAAGTTAATTAAAGTTTTTTCTGTTAAATCATTACCGTTTGATTCCTGACCTTGAATAAAATCTCCAAAGACCACAGCCGCCACTTGATCCAAAACCTTGGCTTGAATCAAATGATTTAAAAATCGATCTACTTTATAGCCTCGCTCGCCAATGTCTTCAAAAAATAAAATAACATTTTCGTTTTTTTTGTATTTAGGATGCAAATCAGTCCCTAAGGCCACCATGTATGTCGCGAGATTACCGCCGAGGACTGTTCCATTTATTTTCTTTTTTTTCTTTGCTGCCGCATTCAAAGCAACCAAATGATTAAACTCTACAGCTTGGGTCTCACCAAATAAAACTGAAAAAAGTTCACTTTCATTTCCGGCTGACAACTTATTTTGCCCTACTCGATCTAAAAGCGAAGCATGTAAAGTTGGCCACTTCCATTTACGATTCAAAAAATGATGCAAACTTGTAATATCACTTAAACCTATGAACAATTTAGCTGGATATTTTTTCTTTAATTTAAGTAAATCAGGCCACAGTCTAAAAGAACCATAACCTCCACGTAAGCACCAAATCGCCTTGGAATCTTGAGCACTCAAGGCTTTTTTTAAATCATCAAATCTGTATTTATCGCTTTGAGCTAAATACATTTCAGGCTTAATAACATCCTTGCTCCAGCGTGGTTCAAACCCTTTAGCTCTAAGCCACTCAACCGCAAGTTTAAAATTTTCTTCGCTGCACGCAGAACCCGGAGCTATTATGTCGATAACATCACCGCGTTTTAAATAAAAATTTTGCTTTTGTTTAAAGTTCTTTTTCATATTTTTGAATTCGTTTCTGAATAGCTGTTAAATATCTTTTTCCTGAAAATAATTCTTTAAGCTCCGCATCTGTAAAGTATCTTTTGACCTCAAAATTATTTTTAATAACATCTTTTAAATGTTCACCCTTTTTCATAGAGTGAGCCATCTTTTGAATTATACTGTAAGCTTCTTCGCGTGACAGATTATGTTTATCAACTAAATGCAATAAAAGGTGTGATGAGTATAAAACACCACCTAACATGTGAGAATTTTCGAGCATTCTTTCTTTATCTATATACAAACCAGAAAGTAAACCATTCATACGACGTACAATATAATGGGTAGCCGTAAAACTATCACCGAATATAATTCTCTCGTTAGATGAGTGTGAAATATCCCTTTCATGCCAAAGAGGAATGTTTTCAAAAGAAGTCCACGCATAACCTTTTATCAATCGTGCCAATCCTGTTATGTTTTCGGCACTGATTGGATTTTTCTTATGTGGCATAGCAGATGAACCTTTTTGTCCGAGCGAAAACCCCTCTATAACTTCTGAAACCTCACTTCGCTGCAAATGCCTCAACTCTACAGATAACCTCTCTAATGCACTTGCCAAAAAAGCTAAAGACATAAAAACTTCTGCATGGCGATCACGTGGAATAACTTGCGTGGCAAAAGGCTCTACCTTGAGCTTTAGCTTTTTAGCCACATCCGCTTCAATAGACATATCAAATGAAGCCGAAGTCCCTACGGCTCCTGATAACTTACAAATGCGAAACTGTTCATGAGCAGTCTTAACTCGCTTTTCCGCACGTGAAATTTCAGACAAAAAACCTGCCAACTTAAAACCAAACGTGGTTATCTCAGCAAAGATTCCATGAGTGCGACCAGCACACAAAGTCGCTTTGTATTTTTTTACAAGCTTCCTCAATGTTTGTTTTAATAAACTCACGTCATCTTCTAAAATCAAAAACGCATCATGAATTTGCAAACTCAATGCTGTATCTAAAACATCAGAACTTGTTAAACCAAAGTGAATGTAACGGCCATTTTTACCCACAGTCTCTGCAATTTGGCTTACGAAAGCTATCACATCATGTTTTGTGGTTTTTTCTATCTCAAGTATACGCTTGTAGTTAATTTCACTTTTATTCTTAATATCTAAATAGGCTTTTTGAGGAATCACGCCTCTTTTACTCTGTACTTCAGCGACAGCTATTTCAACTTTAAGCATATAATGAAAACGACTCTCTTCATTGAAAACAGCTCTCATTTCTTCAGTCTGATAACGGTTAATCATAAGGACAATCCTTCTTTTATTTTATGGTTTTTATTAAAAATTACACCATATCTAGAAAACCAATCTCTAACTTCTCTCTCGGAATATAAAGCGAAACAAGGAAATCCAGAGAAACATTTTTTTTCATTTAATTCATATTTATGACTTGGCATAAAATGCACATTATCTTCTTCAACTTGAATAAAAGAGAGTGTCATAAAATTAAATTTTTTCTCTATTTTTTCTTGAATGCGGCTTTTAAACTTATCATGAAAACCATGATTCATAACCTGATGTTGTGGGATCAAAGCCCAGACACTTAAAACACCATCTCTTTCTTGCAGGTAAAAAACATTATCAAAAACCGATTTATAAGCACTGCTGTCAATCAGCCAAAAATCCTGAGATGTAAAATGCCCAGACAGTTTATAGCTATAACAGACCCAAGAAAAATCATAACGAAGCCTGCTTTTGACTAGATCTTTATTTTTACTCTGTAGAAAGGAAAGCACGGAATCACTTTTTTCTATAAAGACATGATCAAAACCCACTAATCCTTTATTTTTAAACTCTATCTGCATTTTAGATAATGAACCATCATATTTGATATCCAGTAGATCATTTTTATCTAAGTACTCTAGGGGCTTAACGATCTCGCTCACTTTTGATGAAAAATCAATTTGCTTTTTTCCTGGAGGTCTCTCAAAAAACAGAGATCTTAAACTTTCTATAAAGTAATTATTTTTCTGAGCCTCTGATTTATGTGCCTCAATCAAATTATCCTGTGAGTTTACGAAAAACATAGTTTTTTCACACCAAAACCGGTGCTCGATAAATGGATTAAATTTAACTAGGCGTTCTTGATTTAATACAATATAAAACACCTCAGTCCCTAAAGAACTAAAGTACGAGTTATATTTTATCGAATTTATGTCCGAAGAAATCACAAGAGAGCGCATATAAAAAGTAAACCAGCCCTAAGCTCTCAGGACAATACTAAATTCTAACGCTTCAGGACGTGATATTTATATATCTCATTGCATACTAAATTACAGTGATGCGCAGACATTTAAGACTCTTTATTATTGCTTTTTTATTGATCAGCTCTTGGGGGCATACGGCCTTTGCTCAATCTCCTGAAAATGACGATTCTTTTGACCCTTTTTCTGATTACAATGAGTACGAACAAGAAACAGAAGAAGAAGCTGACATTAATTTTTTAAAAAATGGACGCTACCTAACTTTAGCTGCAATTACTGGATTTCGAGGCTTTACGGATGGCTTTTCTCGAGGTTATCATGGCAACTTAACCTATGGTGCTCAGTTTAGTTACTTTTTTGATCTAAATATGGCCGCAGCTTTAAGTTACTCAACTGGAGACTATGGAGTATCTTTTAATAGCTATTCTACCCCTGATTTTTCAAGCTTTTCAAAAAGCTATTCAGGAACTGTAAATATACAGATTTTCGATCTTCAACTTAAATACTATTTTAACACTGATAATGTCACCAAAGGTCTTGCTGATCTTAACCCATACTTTACAGGTGGCACAGCCTACGTGACTAGAAGTTACAAATTAAGTCAAACATTTGATGTCGAAGCCGATAAGGTTTTTGGCTTACGCGTAGGAGGTGGCATTGAGATACCTCTTTCTATGCGTAGATATTATTTAGGCTTACAAGCTATGTACACCTTTGTTCAATTCCCTGACGAAAGCAAATCTCAAATTGACGAAGGCGACGAAGGCACATCAGATCCAAAATACGTAGATCCTCGCTTAAAAGGAGATACTTACGAAATAAATGTAATTTTAGGAACTAATTTTTAATATAGTACTTCATATAAAGATCAGCTAATTGAAGAACAACTCCTAAAATAATTAAAATAGGAGCTACCCATTTAAGTACCATGTACCAATAGTTAATTAACGCATAACTTGAATCAGATTTTTCACTTAAAAAACTTACACGTTGATCTGCGTCCGTTACAGCTTTAAAAAATACATAGACTCCACACAAAGCAGACAAAGGTAATAGATAGTTAATTAAAAATGAATCCATGTTCTCTAAAAGAGTTTGCCCGAATAATCTGATATTTTTTAATCCAGATCCCGAAAATGCGGGAATAACTGTTAAAGCTAAAATCAAACTTACTATATACCACATGGAGTATTTTCTGTCCTTTCTAATAAATTTCTCTGAATAGTTTGAAATTAAAGTTTCCAAAAGTCCTACACTCGCATTTAAAGCCGCTATCCATAAACAAAGAAAAAAGGCCAATCCAAAAAATGTTCCAAACTTAATTTTAGTGAACAACCTCGGCAAAGCCT
>JBKBTW010000176.1:0-5630 GCA_046291245.1 Pseudobdellovibrio sp.
TTTAACTTCAATAAGATGTTTAACTGCTTCAAGCTTTGCTTGTGGGCTTACCACTTTTTTGCATTGATCTCTTTTAAACACTCATTATCCAAAGTTAAATTTGCAACTAATCGCTTTAATCGTGCGTTCTCATCTTCAAGTTGTTTGAGCTTTTTAACATCGTCTGATCGCATGTTACCAAATTTGGTTTTCCAATTACCAATCGTCTTTGTTGAAATTCCGTACTTGCGTGCAATATCATTAATAGCGCCTTTGTAAGCTGATGACTCAGCTATTATTGCTGTCATTTGTTCGGCTGTAAATTTTGACTTTGCATATTTTCTCCACTTTCTTGGGCTTATAACCGAGTTAGTCGGAAATCTCAAACTCTCCAGTTTTTGGGGATACGGTCAAACTAGACTGCCAACCACTTTTTGATATTTACCAACAAGGCATGCCTTACAAATGCACTCAAAGAAAGGACTTCGGCTTTCCTACTCAAATACAAGGCTATGAAGTTGACCTTTATACATATGTGCCTTTAAACGGTGATGTTCATCCTGATTTTCTAGCTTTGAGCCAAAATTTAAAATCAATTACTGAAAAGTCTCTAGCGGTTTATCTCAAATACGGAAAACTTGTTAATCTAAAATTTTTGCTTTCGAATGAAATGCCTGCAGATGCAGGGGCTATAGCTTACGCTAATTGGTTTAAAATACCTGACAAAGGCTCTTGTAACATTGTTATTTATTTTAACGCCCCTGTTGAAGAGCTCAACAAGACTGTAGCACATGAAATTGCACATTGTTACCAAGCCGCGAATTTAGGAATACCACTTAATTATGAAACTATTGATAAATGGTGGGTTGAGGGTGGAGCTGAGTATTTAGCTACTTTGGTTTATCCCGATGAACCTAAAAGAGTTATGGGCTTTACCCTGGATACCGAGCAGGCTTTGATCTTGTAAGTCAACCCCTACCCTATTCAACTGGATTGGCATTTCAATCGTTTGCCAATGCAGGCATGACAATCTCTGAATATTTTCAAGAAATTAAATTGTACATGAATTCGCTAGATCTAGAATCAGCTTACAGAGTTTTAAACCAGTGGCCAGATATTCTGGAGCGATATCATTCATTTTTTGAAACATACCCATCTGATTTAGGAATTGCAGATTCTACAGGTGAAATTATTCCTCATACTCAAAACATGACTAAGCCTGGCAGGGTTTTTTCAACACAAGAAGTTAATTACAACTCCTTTAACTTTGATATTCAGCCCTGGACAGTTAACAAGAATGTTATCTTTTTTTCACAGATTGCTAAATACAAAATCACTGTAGACCCAAACGAAATAGAAGAGCATAAGCTTTCGTACAGGATCGGTGATTCTAACCAATGGATTCGCGTTAACGAGCCAACAATTATTCATGTGCAAACGCAGTGTAATCAAGGTGGCAGTGACTTCATTTAATTTTTATCAACGACTGTAGGAGCAATTTCAATTCCTAAAATGTTAACTGTCACTGTAGAAGTTGAAGATGTGCAAACTTGTGAGTGTCAAAAAACTCAAGCTGCGCTTGATAGTTGCCTTATCGGAACATGGAAAGTCGACAACGAGCAGCTTGAATTATTCAGAAGCACACCAGGAATTCCGACTAAGCTTAAATATAAGGGTGAAGTAATTTACGAAATCAAAGCTAGCGAAGCTCAGACTCAATCAACATTTAAAGACTTTGCCACAATTCTTTCAGGAATGTCTTTACCACCACCTAAACTTGGCTTAGACCCAATCATCATTCCCGAAGGAAAAACTGTTCAAAATGGCTATTACAAGTTTACTATATTAACTCAAAAAAAAGGTAAAACTTGTTTCAAACAAGAAAAAATCGATATGATTACTGATCAATACACAGACGGTCATCTTGTTGAGTCCACACCTGAAGTTGCGGGACCCACTGAAGAATTATATTCAGTGACTTATAAATGCGAAGGTTCAAACTTAATTTTAAATAAAAAAATAGAATATGATGGAGCATCAATTTTTGAAGTTCTACCTTTAATAAAAATTAAATAATTTTATTGAGGCTAAGACATATAAAAGCGTAATTCTATAGTACTTGAGAGTAAGTTCCCCTGTTGGAAACGATAAGTTCCATTATGTTACGAAGCTTTAAGCTGCGATCTTAGCACTTGCTCTGTTTAAAATATTATTATCGTTGATTTAAGTACAGCCACAACTTTTTGTGCCATTAATAAAACAAAAGAGTATTTAGGTGGATCAATTATTGCTGGTCTTAAATTAAGTATGGAATCACTAGAGGCAAAAAAAGCTAAACTTCCTTCAGCTGAAATTGTCTTAAAAAAAGAAGCTCTCGGGCTTTCTACAGTTGAAAGCTTACAATCAGGACTTTATTACGGGCACCTTGGAGCGATGAGAGAAATTATTAATCATTTAACTCTAGTGTGCTTTAAAGACGAAAAACCTGTTGTGATTCGTACAGGAGGATTTTCATCTTTGTTTGAAAAAGAGAAAATTTTTGATTTTATCACACCTGACCTTGTGCTTGAAGGTAATTTGATTGCACTCGAATTAAATAATATTTAATAAGGAAATTGTTATGAAAATAAATATGATGTATTCAAAAATTCATCGAGCAAGAGTCACTGAAGCTGATTTAGAGTATGAAGGCTCAATCTCTATAGATAAAGAACTCATAAAAAAAGCAAAACTCTTTGTTAATCAAAAGGTGGATATTTATAATTGTAATAATGGTGTTCGATTTTCGACATATGTTATTGAAGGAAAAAAATCTGAAATTTGTTTAAATGGAGCCGCCGCAAGACATGTACAAAAAGGTGATGTCGTTATTATTGTCGCCTATGCTTCTGTTGATCATGATAAAGCCGCTGAGCACAAACCAACAGTTGTTTTTGTAGATAAAAACAATAAAGCTAAAGAAATGAGAGCTGAAAAGAGATCCACTCGCACTCAGTATAAGTAAAACATTGTTGATATTTTATTTATTTCGAAAATTTAATAATTTTTGATACTTGTAAATAATTTTATTTAACAATTACATTCTAGACCAAAGTACTTTAAAATTATTTGATTTTTAACCGATAACTTAATTATGAAAAAATCAAATATATTTTCGACGTTAAAGAGTTTAAGTCTATCGATAGGATCAGGAGTTCTTGCATCTGTTCCTTTTGTTTTAATTTTTGTTTTTGTAACATTTCCTTACATTGAAGAAAAAATTATTTATGCTAAAAAGAATTCGATACAAACAGCTACCGAAGCTGTTTTTAACGTACTCAAATACTATCGTGACTTAGAGCTATCGGGAGCTCTAAGCACTGAAAAAGCACAGGCTTTAGCTGCTGAGCAAATCAAAGCTCTGAGATACGGTGAAAATGAGTATTTCTGGATTCATAACTTAGATTTAAAAATGGTAATGCATCCAACAAAGCCTAGTATGAATGGAACAGACATCTCTGATAAAAAAGATCCCACAGGCAAATTTCTTTTTGCTGAAATGAATAAAGTTGTTCAAGCCAATCAACAGGGTTTTATATCGTACATGTGGGAAAGACCTGGCACTGAAAAACCACAACCCAAAGAGTCCTACGTAAAATTATTCAAAGACTGGAAATGGGTCATAGGGCATGGTGTATATTCTGATGATGTAATTGCTGAAGTGAACGTATCTAAAGCCAATAACTTTAAATGGTTTGCTTTAGCTGTCATTGCTTCAGTTCTTATTAGCTTTGGAGCGGGGTATTTACAATTTGTGAGAGTCATCGTTCCAGTTCAAAACATTATTTCTGATTTAACAAAAGAAACAATGACTCTGATGACAACAGCTCAAGATTTAAATGAAACTTCAGAAATTCTCGGTGAAACAAGTCAGCAACAGTCGTCATCAGTACAGCAAACAGCAACATCTGTTGTCGAAATAAATGAAATGATTTCTAAAACATCTGACTCTGCAAAACAATCTTCAGAAATTGCAGAAAACACAAAAAAATATGTGGATGAGAGTTTAAGATCACTCCAAGACCTTAACCAAACTTTAGGTCAAATTACGAACTCACAAAAAACTTTAGAAACCACTGTTGATCAAAGTGTTTCGGGATTACAAGACATTGTTCATATTATCAAAAAAGTCTCTGATAAAACAAAAGTAATAAATGATATCGTTTTTCAAACTAAACTCTTATCTTTTAATGCTTCAGTAGAGGCCGCTCGTGCTGGAGAGTATGGTAAAGGCTTTTCAGTTGTAGCTCAAGAAGTGGGTGAGCTCGCTCAAATGAGTGGTAAAGCTTCTGTTGAAATAGTCTCTATAGTTGAAGAATCAAATAAAAAAGTTCAGTTACTCATAGAAGATATTCGAAGCGGTCTTAATAGCTCAATTCAAGAAATTAAAACCAATGTAAATATCGGAATGGATAAATCAAATGATTCTCTCGAAAAATTGGAGATGGTTTCGCAAATGGCCACTGAATCAAGTGAACTTGCTCATCAAATTAGTATAGCTAATAGCGAACAAGCTAAAGGCAGCTCTGAAGCAGCAAAAGCTCTCACAAATATGGAAAAAACTTCAAATAACATTATGAGTGTAGTTGAAAAAACTGATGAATGTGCTCAAACACTTTTAAAACAAAGTGAACATCTTAAAGAACTCACTCTACAGCTCAACAAAGTTGTATCTTCATCTTCAAATGTAAAACTTGAAACTGAAGACGCTCATGTTGTTGAGCTTCATCAAAAAAAACCAGCTTAAAAAAATTAAGTTAAAATTTCAGCTGATTGCAAAGTCAGAGCCCAAGCCTTTTGAAGGGCTTTCAGCTCTGATTTTTTAATTTCAATTTCTATTTTAATAAGATCTAACTTTTGATTATAACCATTTTGATACTGTGCTTTATATTCGTTTTTTAAAGTTTTGATTCTTTTTTGTGATTCAACAATTTTTTGTCCGTCCTGACACATAGTTTACATTTTATACCGGAGACATAGTTTACACTTTTCCAATCAAGGAGGAATTCCAATGGGTTGGAAGGAGTGTAGTAAGATGGACGAGAAGCTAAAATTTATAGTAAGGTATCTTGAAGGTGAAAAGATAGCCCCATTGTGTAAAGAGTTTGGAATCACAAGACCTACGGCTTACAAGTTGATTGATCGTTATAAAATGATGGGTCAATGTGCGCTTGTCGAACAAAAAAGAACACCGCATAGATACGCAAATGCTTTACCTGTTCAAGTTGAAGCGATGATTTTAGATTTAAAGCGTGAATACCCTGATTGGGGGGGCACCAAAAATCAGGGAAAAGATTATTAAAAAATATCCTGATGTAAAGACTCCAGCAAAAAGTACTATTCATGCTATTTTAGATCGTCATGGTTTAGTTAATCATCGACTGGGACGCAGAAGATTTAAAGCAACTGGAACACCATTAGAGCATGTGACTGAACCTAATCAATTGTGGTGTGCTGATTACAAAGGTGAGTTTATGTTGGGTAACCGACAATACTGTTATCCACTAACTCCCACCCGCGCGGAGCGCGGGCCGTTTCCTAAAGTAAGTTATATTTGATTTGACGACTTTCTACTTTTCAAAAATTAAAAAATAAAATATCAAGCAACCACC
>JBKBTW010000177.1:0-5590 GCA_046291245.1 Pseudobdellovibrio sp.
GATCGAAGATGACTCCATCACAAAAGCTCAAACTGCTGTAAATGAGATTTTAAAAAACTTAAATCAAAAAAAACAGCAAGAAGACTCTCTTTCAAAAAGCACACAAAGAAAAGTTTGGGAAGCAGCTACTCCATCTTTGACTGCGGGCTTTTTAGATACTCTTTTAATTACAGCATTTTTTCTATTAAGCTTAGTGATCATGTTAGCTATCACTAAAATAGATTTAGTGGCCAACTTAACGCAACCCGACCCTCAGTACTTGATTTACTGGGCCACACTTTCACTACTTGCCGGCATACAAATTATTTACTTTGTCTCTTGCCGCGCATACTTGGGCTGCACTCCCGGAGAATGGGCTTTTGATCAACGTTGTGGAAACGAAGTTCAACTTGCCTCATCGACTTACACTTTAAGAGTTATGGCTCGCTCAATCTTAAACATCGTGACTGGTTTTGTGACCTTTTCAATTATCTCAGCCATTGTAAAATTTGATGTGTTGTCGGCTTTGACTGGTCTACAAGTTCAAAAACAAAAATTAGTAAAACCCCAATAAAAATTATGTTCCCAAAAGTCCTTAATCCAGATAACCTTAAACAAGCTATTGCATCATACAAAAATGCTCACAAAAAAATTGTATTTACAAATGGATGTTTTGATTTACTTCACATAGGACATGTTCGCTATTTGGAGCAAGCCAAATCTAGAGGAGACATCCTTATTGTCGGAATCAATACAGATGCATCCGTGCAGGCTCTTAAAGGCCCAACCAGACCCATTCAAAATGAAAATGACCGCGCCGAAATTCTCGCTTCTATAAAGGCTGTAGATCATACAATTCTTTTTGGAGAAGAAACCCCAATTAACCTCATTAAATCCATAAAACCAGATGTTCTTGTCAAAGGTGGAGATTGGAAAGTAGAGCAAATAGTTGGGTGGGATTTTGTTCAATCTTACGGTGGCGCAGTAGAGTCTCTTCAGTTTATAGATGGAAAATCGACAACAAATATCATTAAAAAATCACAAACATAATTACTTTTTATATTTTCAAATAAAAATACCAAAAGCCATTTTATAAACTTTTAGTTAAGAGAAGCTAGCTGAGTAGCACTTTCAGAGATTAAGTTTTTCACGTCTTCAAGTGAGTTTGCTAATTCCGTATCCGTAGCTGTTGTCATGAGGCGGTCGATCAAAGATATAAAAGCTGTGTAATTTTTAATAGAGATTGTTGTGCTTGCCGCTTCACGCTTATTACGCCCGTCTGTTAACTGAGATACATCACCTGATTTAATTTGATTTACACCTGTAGCGATAACATTTAAAGCTTTTAAAACAACTTGCTTATCAGAAGATTGGATAGCGGCTTGCAAAATATTTACGTTCTTAGATTGATTGTAAGCTAAAAGACTTTCATTTACATATGTCTTGTATGAGTCATTTGCTGATTCCTCATACTTAACGAGTAAGCTAAAACTCTCATATGAAGGTGACAATCTTAAAGCATACAATCCATAACTCACATATGAAGCTTCTTTTTGCGTTAAGAGTTCTGTTATGAATTTATAATAAGTTTCTTTAGAAACTTCGCCTTTTTTATAAGAGTTCACTAAAGTGATAACCGCTTCTTGCGAAGGTTTGCTGTAAAATTCATTGCGTAATTCTTCATAGGATTTTTGCGATTTTTTATCAGTGTCTTCTAAAGCAGTCGCTGCAGAACCTGTAGCTTTTTGATTTGCAGAGTTAGGCGCATAAAATGAAGCTTTATAAGCACTTTGCTGCTTTATGTTTTGGTGAGTTAACTTGTTTGTCTCAAGCGAATGAGTCTGCGAGACATTTTTCTTAGGTGTCGAATTTGTATTATTCTTTTGAGCTATTTTTTGCTGTTGTTGCTTTTTTTCTTCTTTTTTCTTTTGCTCTGCTACCTTGGCTTTTTGCTCTTGTTCTTTTTTTAAATTTTCGGCTTTCTTAGCTTGCTCCTGCTCATATTTAACTTTAGCTGGATCAGTATAGAACTCACGATCAACTTCACGACCTTCTAAACTGTAATCAGAAAATTGATCTTGCACTTTTCCCATTTTGTAGTTGATTTCATCGTTATATGGGTCTTTTTGAGATACAGTGAAAAAAGAAATATTTTTTAAATAAGCTCCAAATGCTATTAAACAGACTACAAGAGCAGAGTAAAATAATTTTTCTGTTTTATTAAGTGTGTTTAACATAGAGCCTCCTCATTTAAAGTTAAGCTTCTTACTCTTAACTAGAGCACATAGAAGACCAACTCAGCGGCTTGATTTGGGCTTAAAATGTATCTCAAAGCTTCAATCTAAGGCATTCGCAGCGAAAGACATTTTTTGCCCTGACATCTGTTGAGATCTCTAACACTTGTATTAAAATAAGACACAGACAAAGGAAGCCCCTTATAAACTCACAATAAACTTTTAAACCACAGCATAAAGTCGCGTTTATGAAGATCATGTGCTCATTTCAATAAATGCTAGCGAGACTAGAGGCTGCCTCACTTATACCATTGTAGAGTTTAACCTGATTAAAGTGATTTCATATTCTCAATTCAAGAAAGCCACTGATAAAATTAAATAAAACCTTAAGTAAGTTAACTGGAGTTCTCAAATGGATTTAAACCATTTACGTTGTTTTTATGAAGTCGCCTTATCTGGAAGTTTTAGTTTGGCTGCAAAAAGACTTCATGTAACACAATCCTCTCTCAGTAAATCTGTTGCTTTGCTAGAACACCGTCAGGGCATTAAATTGCTTATGCGCTCTAAAAAAGGAGTATCTTTAACTCCACTAGGTGAAGGCGTCTTTGCAAGATGTATTGAAATTTTCAAATCTGTAGAAGAAATATCTCAACAATGCAAAGGCTACACAGAAAATTGCGAAGGTTATTTAAGGTTCGGTATTTCGGATCACTTGGCTCAATTTTACTTAGTCGATAACTTGAAGAAATTTTGTGATCTTTATCCTAAGGTTACTCCTAGTTTTTATATTGGCTCTCCCCATGAGGTCATTCCTCAGGTTTTAAGCGGAGCTTTAGAGTTTGGCCTGTGCTTTACAAAAATCCCTGATGCCGAACTAGAGTACAAACGATTACACCCTTTCGAACTTGTGGTTGTTGATAGCAATAAGGCATTCGAAAAAGAATCTCCCGAATCTCTTAAAATTATAAGCTCAATTTCAAGAGATTTTCCCTTACATCCTTCTAAGAGGTTGCTTGAGTCTTCACCCAGCAACGTAAAAATTAATATTGAGGTCAACAGCCAAGTCATGCAAAAAAAATTGTGTTTAGCAGGAGCAGGAAGTGTTCTTCTGACAAAATTTTTAGTCAGGGATGAAATCGCACGAGGAGAACTTAAAATATTACCTATGACAAAACCTATGTTTACGGACTTACTCCTTGTTAAACGCAAAAAGCAAATACTCTCAAAACCTGCTCAAAAATTTATAGAAGAGGTCGTTTCACAATTTAAAGATTAAGTGGCAACTGAAATATATTAAATGAAGTAAAAATTATTGGACTCAACTTTTACTTTCGCTCTGAGGGGCAATAACCGACTCTTGCCCCCATTTGAGCTGGGAACAGTCGGCAGGTTTCGGGACGCTTGTCATACACGGTACAAAATCGTGTTTTACTATCTAAAAACAGACACTCGCCATTAGGTTTTTGAGACAGCATAAAAAACTCCGTGCCCTCACGGTAGCTGATAATTAAACCTTCTTTTTTTAAGCGTTTGGCCGTTTTTTTGATTGAATGATCGATTTCATCCTGATCCGTAACACCTAGCCTAATAAGATCAGACACTTTAACTTCTACAGGCATACAGCAACAATTGGCCTTACAAGAAACACAAAAAGTGCTCTCGTATTTACGCCATGTAGAAAGTCTGTCTTTATCAACTTTTGACATAAATATAAAAAATTAGCCTTTATTTTTAAAGTTAAATCCAAGTTTTTTCGTGCGACCTCTTTCTGGATCATCCTCATACATATAACTGTCACGCAAACGAAATTTTATCTTAGAATTTTCTATAATCACTCTTGGATCAAGTGAATGGCTGTCTACGACAAGTACATTGCGAGTGGCCTGAGCCGTTATAATATTAGAGTCCCAAATGGCTTTTATATAAATAATAAAACTTCCTACTGCTTGAGATAAAAGAACAACCAAGAAACCAATAATGAGTAAAGATACTTGTGGAATAACTTTGTCTAATCGCGCCTTTTCAAAAATTTCATAACGATTATCGGCAGCTAACTTTAGAGCATCAATTTTTTTTAAAGAATCTACAACATCTTTAAATTTAGCTAACTGAATATCAGATCTCTTTTTTAACTCTTCATACACTTGAGCTGCCGCCGGCATACCTTTAGCCTCTCTAGAGACCTTATCTATCGCTACTTGAATATGACTCAATTTTGATTTTAAAAGGTCATTTTCAATTTTAAGTGCCTGTACACGACCATTGTTTCCGTACAACATGCTCTCTTTCGTTATACCTCCAGATGGAGCAAGAGTTTTAATAATTTTATTGTTTTCATTTATTTTGAGTAATGTTTCATTTTTTCTGATAAGTAACTCAGATAAATACTCACCCACTTTATCAGTTGAGCTCAAAGCCATGAGATTTTCTGGTTTATCATTAAACAGTGTCATTTTTTTGTTAATCTCTGCTAACTCTTTCTCTACGAGGTCTTTTTCATTTAATAAAAACTCATTCATTGATTTGATGTCATGAGTATCATTGCTCTTTAAAACACTTAAAGCCGTATCTGAAGCTAAATTAACAATATAGAGCGCTAAATCTTGATTATCATTTTTTACCGAAACTTCGATTTCGTAATCACTTGTTACTTTAAAATTTATGGCTTTATCCAATAAGTTCGAAGCTCTTAAAGTTTCTTCTTCAGTTGATTTAAAATCTTTACCTAAAAAAGTGTCGTTATATATTTTTTCTCCACTTTTTTCTGACAAACTTAAATTTTTTTTATAATCACTGCTTTGAGATTTTTTAATTAATTCCTGGAAGAACTGTGCCGTTCTAAAATATTCAATTTGTTTCTGTACGCTCGAATTACTTTTTTTAGCCTCGTTTGTTTTAGCTATACCACCGGTCAAACTCCCCGTAAATGAGTGTAATTGGCTATTTTGAGTATCATTAATTATAATTGTCACGCGAGCTACGTAAGGATTAGCCCATTTATAATAACTCACTCCAATGAGACTAAAGGTTATAAAGAGCACCACGAACAACGGCCAATTTCTCATAAGAATAGAAGTGATTTCTTTTAAAGAAAGCTCCCTATGCACCTGCTGTGTGCTGTTTTCAATCGAAATTTGTGATGCGGATGAAGAGTTTAAATCATTTAACTGATGATTATTTAATTCATGACTATTGTTATCACCATTCATTTTATACCTCTGTGACTGCGCTAACTATAAGAAAACTCATACTTTTACCATCAGCGAACAAAGATTGTTACAAAAACGTGATTAATATGAATTATCTACATAGAGTTTGAACACGCACTGTTTGCCCTAATTCAACATTCTGTCAAAACTCTATACAGGTAATACTTA
>JBKBTW010000178.1:0-5562 GCA_046291245.1 Pseudobdellovibrio sp.
TTTCTTTAAAGCGGACTTACTGGTCTTGCGTTGAGGCACTGAAATTTTTCGTTTTCGCATGCTTGTATCACTTTCTGGCGATGCTCTGGCTGAACCCAAACCAGAACGCACCCTCCACCACCTGCTCCACATATTTTAACGGCCAATGCCCCATTTGATAAACCGATTTGATGTAATCTTTCGATTTCAGGACTTGTAAAGGCTGGAGTCAGTTGAATCCTCGCTTCATACTCTTGTTGAAACAACTCTGGCAATAAATCCCATTTCTGCTCATTGACAACTCTCCACATGTCATCAGCTATAGATTTGATTTTTTTAAGAGCTGTAACGACTTTAACATCCTGATTAATCGCTGATTTCAAAACCTCAAAATTATTTAAACCACTATGATGGCTTCTACCTGTATAAACCAGCAGAAAATTATTGTACAAAGGAGATCCTTTTGTCTCGATCACTTTTTGCTCAATACCATAAGTGTTATAGTTTAAACATGTTAATCCGCCTGTAATAGCTGGATAGTAATCTTGAGTACCTGTAGGCGTATTTAAAATTTCTGATTCAATATTATGAGCCCAATGAACCATTTCATGACTCGACGAAAATTTGTAATCAACTAATTGTGAAAATGCTTTCATCATTGAAATGATTAAACTGCTGCTTCCACCTAATCCGCCGCCAATAGGGCTCTCAGATTGAGTTGTTAATGAAAATCCTTTTTGAATTATCTGTGGGAACTTCTCATTAAATTTAGAAATAACACTGTGATAAAGCTGTAATTTCGGATCTAAAACCTCAATAAAATCTTTATACGTGCGAAACTCCCACTTTTGTTTCAAATCGAGTGAGTTAATTTCAACTTGCCCATCATTTCTTGCATCTAGTGTCGCTTTTGTCCAGACATCAATAGCCACATTAACTGTTTTCGCTGAACCGACAAAGTTATATAAAGGCCATAGATCTAATGTCCCACCAGCTAAATCCACTCTTGTCGGTGATTTAATAACAATACTCATTACAGTTCTCCGCTTGCCTCAGATTTTATATTGGACCCATCGCTTGTTTTCATCGTTTTTTCAATAGGTAAATTATCTATTAGTTCTCTTGATAAACCAAAAACACTTTCGCTTAATTGTGTCCGGGCCAAATAAAAATCCCGCTCTACACCATCAATTTTTTTATGAGCCATAGGCCCCCAATTGATTTGAAACAACAATTGATCATTTGATGATTTCAAAATGATCATGTCTTTTCCTGTAAAAGTTTTAGTTTCTTTTTCATCATCTAAAAAATAAGACAACTCCAAATCATGAACTTTAGAAATGAGCTGATCAATTGCTTTAGAATTAATAAGATGACTTTGATCGTCTTCACTTGCTATTTTCCAGCCTTCTTTGTCTTTTAAAAATTCATATTTTAATTCACCCTTTTTTATAAAAATATGATGAACATCACTTATATCAAATCGAAGGATTGTTTTTCGATCCCTCAAAGAATCCAACGTTAAATTACCGAAAAACTCCCATTGGGAAAGATCTAGTTTCAACAAGTAGGTCGGTCGATCAGTTAAAGCATACAAAGCTCGGTCTTTTTCACTTTGATTCACACGAATTGACCATTTTTGATTTTCTTGATCTGTTTCAAAAGTCACTTGTGCATAACCGTGATCTAACCCTTTTTCTCTTTTTTCTGAATCAGACGGTTCACCCTCTGTTATGTAGTCTTGTATAGTGTTGTCAGCAATCGTTTTAATCATTTCTCTCACTTTATTTTGATCTAAAATAAAACTTTCATATCCGTAACTCACCCAGCCCTTTTCATTCCTAACTAAAGTGAATCTATCTCTAAGTGATTGGACAGTTACTTTTTGAATATTAGCCACAGGCTCACGGTATAGCCGTTTTTGTCTAAAAAAAACTAATTTTTCATCCGTTAATGCCTGCCATAGAGATTGCAGAACTAAAACGCTTTGGCGATTATCAATACGTGCATAATTATGACCTTCAAAGTTTTTCAAATCACTAATAAAGACTTTTTGAGAATTACCTAAGTTATTTTTAAAAATAAGGGTTGCCGAAGGATTATCCAAACCAAACTCACTCCACTTAATATCATCGCCCTCTTTGGCAATCGCTACTGATTTTTCATCAGTGAGCTGCTCTAAAATATTGTTAATTTTTTCAGAATCAGCTATATCGACAATAGGCTCCTGAACTGACCAGCCTTGGCCGTCTTTTTGAAAAACAAATTTTTTATTTTTAGACTGTATTTCTAAATAATTAATTTGCTCTTTCTTAAGATATATAATTTTACTTTTTTGATCTTCTTCTTCCTGCTGCTGTTGATCTCTTACAACAGCGTAATAATAAGCACCGCCTAAAACTGCTAATGACACTAAACCCAAAATTGCTGTTTTGTAAAACTTCATACGTCTTCAATCTCCGTCCAGAGAAATAGCATGATTTCAATCTATGAAATCGCTTGTAATTAAATATAGCGACGTTTAAGCCATAACGCTACACTAATTATTAAAAATAAAAATGGCAACGGAAGAAAAATACCCATGACTAAAAACTTATAGTAATAACTAAATTCCGGTGGAGACATTTTCATTTTTGTTATCGACAACTCCTTAGGAGCTATTGAAATCAAATCTGTTTCATTAACAAGCTGTGAAATCGAATTTAAAGCAATATCCCTATTAACATTTTGTGAGATAACGGTGTTGGATAAAAAATCTGTATCCGCCACAACAACAGCTTTAAAATCTTTACTCTCTGCTGCTAATTTGCCCGTAATTTCTGTCATTAGATTATATGATTGCGGTTTACCCTCATAATCTGAACTATCCAAATTTTTTAGAGCCACCGAGGCTTCTGGTGTTTTGACAATAATTTGCCCTTTGATTAACTCTACAGTTTTTGTTTGCGATAAAGAATTTGGCTTAATAAAAATCGCAGACTGATTACTACTAAACACGCTTGTAATAGGGCTAGTCGCTGAATAATCAACCGCCACCGTAGGCTGCGTAGAGTTGACCACTTGTCCCATTGGCGTGTTCAACACATTAAACACGTAATGCTGATCTAGTTTTAAACCAAACTTATCTATGAGAATATCTAGGCCTGCCGCATTTTTATCATCGAAAGTTAAAAATAATGATCCACCCTGATTCAAATACTGTAAAATCAAATCAATCTCAAATTTCTGATATGGAGTTTTTGGACCAAGAATAACTAAAACATCCGCATCTTGAGGTACAGATGGTGTTTGTATAAAATTAAGTTTTTTTACATTGAATGAGTTCTTTTCTAAAAGCTGTTTAAAAGCAAAAACTCCGCTTTCATTCGTTTCACTCTCAAAGTCACGCTCCTGATGCCCTTCCACAAAATAAACATTTTTTTTACTCTTACGCGTGACTTTGATAATGGCATTTGTAAAGTCTTGTTCATTGTATTTTTGACCCAGACTTCCTAAAAATTGTGATTCTATTCGATTTTTTTGTCCTTGATACTCAACAAAAGCTTCTCCCTGAGGCTTATTGGCTCCATACTCTAAAGTTGTTTTAGGATTGGCATTCATCTCTATGTATTCAACTTTCAGTTTAGACGATTGTTCTTGATACAGAGACACCATTTGGGTAAAGGCTTTGCGACTGGCCTCTAAATTTTCAGTTCCTTCTTTATAAAAAAATTTAACATTTAAATTATTATCTAAAGACGATAGAATTTTTAATGTCAATGGAGATAAAGTGTGTAATTTTTCTGTTGAATAATCAAATGTTTTATTTATTTTAACTGCTAGTATATTAAATGCCGCTAAAAAAATGAAAGCGATTAAAACCAAAACCCCCATATTTAAACCATGCTTGGTTGTGCGCATAGTGAAAAAGTCGATAATAATTCTTCTATCTAAATAAATCCAAGCTATCATACAAAGTAGTGCTGGCGCTAAGATAAACCACATAAATGGCATCCAAACTTGTAACGCAAAATACATTCCAATCCAGCAAATCAGAAGAATAAATGCAGCACCAATAAACAACTGACCTTTTTTACTCATTACGCTCTCCATCTTGTTGATTCAATGATTCTTTCTGTTAAAAAACAGAATAAGAATATAATACTCGCAAAGAAAACCAAACCATTAACTCTCACAACACCTTCTACCAACGATTGTAAATGCATATTCAACGAAATTTGAGCCAGTCCTGATTTTAAATTTGGGGAATCAACAACATCTGATAAGCCTCCAACAATCCACACAGCTAAATTTAAAACAATTCCTATGAAAAAAGAAATCATCGTATTTTCTGTTAAACTCGAGGAAAACAAACTTAAGGCCGCATAAACTGCTCCTACCAAAAAAATACCAAATGTAGCAAGCACCACTGGCACCCATGAAATCTCAAACGCTCTGGATACAGCAACCATGTATATAAAAGCTAAAATGCATAATCCAAAAATTACACTTAACAAAGCCAAATATTTTGAAACAACTATTTGCACTGAGTTCACAGGTGAGGTTAAAAGTAAATCAAACGTGCGGTTTTTTTTCTCCTCGGCCAACATTCTCATGGCTAACGCCGGCACCATAAAAATAAAAATTAAATTAAGCAAAGATAAATGAGGCAAAAATACGACATAATGGATATTTTGCTGTTGATTATTACCAAGCCCCATCGTCATCATAGCGTTTGAAAGCATTTGGGAAAAATTATACACCGAAACTGAATATGTAACACCGAGAAGAAGAGTTGCCAAAAATGAGACGAAATAAAAAAGTGGACTAAAGAATAATCCCCTTAATTCTTTCTTTAAAATAGTGAGTATTGCTTTCATATTTTTTACCTTTTTATAAATTTTAACACCAAACTAAAATATTAATTTGTCGGAGATTGTGACCCATAAGTTAATTTTAAAAATACATCTTCTAAATTTTCTTTTGCTTGAACAATCTCATGCAGACCTAAATTTGACTTCAGCACTATGTCCGCAATATGATCCGTAAGGCTTTCATCATCTTTAAATTTAATTTTGTAGCTGTACGAGTTTTCAATATCGACAGACACAACTCCGTTTAGACTTCTGAATTTATCTGAAAGATTACCCTCTTTACGGGTTTTAATATGTATTACAGATACATTTTGATTGAGCTTCTCAATCTCTTCAATTTTATTCTGTGCTACAATTTTTCCTTGGTGAATAATAATCACCTTATCACACGTGGCTTGTACTTCTGACAAAATGTGAGTCGATAAAATAATTGTATGCTGTCCTTTGAGCTCTTTAATCAACTCTCTGACCTCAGCGACTTGTTTAGGATCTAGACCAACTGTAGGCTCATCCAAAACTAAAACTTCAGGATCTGACACTAAAGCTTGTGCGATCCCTACACGCTGCTTAAACCCTTTTGATAAATTGCGGATCAATCTCTGTTTATCCGCATAGAGTTGGGTTTTCATTAAACTTTTTTCGATAAGTGCTTTTTTCTTGTGATCAGGAACCTGCTTCAAATCAGCTACAAAACTCAAATACTCCTGAATTGTCATGTCCAAATACAAAG
>JBKBTW010000179.1:0-5528 GCA_046291245.1 Pseudobdellovibrio sp.
ATTTTTTATTGGATCGTCATCAACAGTTGTATTTCCAAATGGTTCTCGTCCTGAGAACTCAGAAGCTTCGCGCTATCATTTTGAAAGCACAGTGTTGGGCGGAGGCATTGGCCGAATCATGCGCTCTGAATCGGATTTAATCTGGTTTGTTGAAACAAGTTTTTCTGTACAATATATGAAATATCAAAATGATGTTGTCCTAGATGGAGAGGTTCCAATTGTTATATCAAGGTCTACATTGGCAGATGACTCTAAACTTTATAGCTTATATTTAACTGCTGGTATTTTATTGTTTTAAAAATAAACTGTTAAAAATTATTTGTTTGTTGCTCTGTGAGTAGAGATATAGTTTTATTAGATACACCTAGATTTAGCACAGAGGAAATAAAATGGATTTTATTTTAAAAATAGATCATAAAATTTTTTATTACTTGAACAGTCAATTTACGAATTCAGCATTTGATTGGTTTTTTCCATTATGGACGAACATTCATAAAAATAAAATTTTTATGGCTATCTTTATTCCTTTAGTGCTGTGGTGGTGTTTTAAAAAATGGCGTGCAAAGGGTGGAGTAGTTTTTATTCTCGCTTGTTTGTTAACGGCAGGTGCAGATGTCGTTGTAGGTTTTTTAAAGCCTCTGTTTGATAGACTTAGACCAGTACACTCAAATTTGCCTTTTGAAGTTGTGCTAAGAGGTTCGCCACAAGGAGGATTATCATTTCCTTCGGGACATGCGACAGATGCATTCTTTTTAGCAACTTTTTTGGCGGTATTTTATCCTCAAGGTCGAAAGTGCTTTTACATTTTAGCTTTTTTGACAGCGTACTCGAGGGTTTATTGCGGAGTTCATTATCCATCGGATGTTTTATGTGGTTCAATATTAGGAATAGTTTTAGGTTTAATTGCAGGCTATAGCGTAAGATTGTTATATAAAACTTATATTTTTAAAAAACAGGCTACAAAAGGTACTTAGATATGAAATTTTTTTTAGTGAGTATTGTGTTTCTTTATACAGTTATTGGCTATGCATATGAGTATGAGTATAAAGATCCAACACAAGGAAAGCCTTTTGTTCCTTGGTTGTGGGAAGATCAATTTCAACCTACAATAAAAGAATCATTGAACACAAAAGGAATTTTGACTTTAGCTATTGGTGCAGCCACCACAGTAGCAGCTCATCAATATGATGTGGATGTTTACAGTCATAATACTCGCGGAAAAAACACGTTGATGAGCAACACGGCTACGAAACGTTTATCTTCGATAGGAAGTGGTTTTTTAGGGATCAGTGTGGCCGTGGGACAAATTTTAATTGATCAAGATAACGGGTTAATGCATGCAAGGGCAGTTGCTTTAACATCCATTAGTCATGTTACGCTAGCTTATGCAGCTCATAGAACGCGTCCTGGTAACAGAGGAGACTATTTGCCATTTCCATCGTCTTTTCCTTCTGGCCATACGTCATCAGCTTTTGCGACGGCGACGGCATTAAGTTATGCTTATGGGTGGAAGGCCGGTGTACCTGCATTTTTATTAGCAACATCTATAGGCATGGCACGAGTCGTAGATAATGCGCATTGGTTAAGTGATGTAACAGCAGGTGCTGCTTTAGGAATTTTTTGGGGGCATGCTAGCTACGAAGCTTTAACTAAAAAATCAAATGAAGCTGAAAGTAAATCTGTGTGGACTCCATATATCTCTCAAGATGGTACGGGTGTTGTTTTTTATCATGCCTTAGATTAATTAATCTTATAGACGTCTTTGATTTGTGGCTGCTTGGCCTCAAGGTTTATTCTACAATCTGTTGTGTTTAGAGACTATATGGGATTATTTAAGATAGTTTTTCATGTCTTCGTCTTAAATTGAAACATATTATGGTATCTCATCTCAGTCATATAAAGTTCTGTCACAAGATTATTATTACCTGTAATTCATGTATTTAGAAATATTAAATTCAGACCGATATATATAATATGAAAGTCCAAAAGTTTTTCAGAAAATTGATGATGTTAGTTTTGTGTATGGGTGTAACAGCGTGTTCTCCATTTGGAGATCAATCTTATGTCAAAGAAATTGGTGGAATTATATCTGACATTTTTGTTCCTGGAAAAACGAGCACAAATCTTTTGGCGAGTTCTTCTGGGACATTTACAAGACCTGATGTCGCAAATCCTCCTGGTATGGGACAGCAGCCCTATTCAGTTGTTCACAGCGTTGGTGATGTGTATCAACAGCAAAACTTAAGAGCTTACGGTACTAACCAATTACCAAGTGGATATAAAGTTATTTCTTCTGTTAAATAATTAATACGAATCAAAAACTTAGAATGTTTAGGCAATGTGGCGCCTGTACTTAATAAATTCAGAAAAATCGTATGTTGTTATTTTGAGTTTTCCGATTTGTTGTTATGAATGAGATAGTATAATCCTATAATCATGAGACATGCACTTATCCATTGAGAAATACTGAGGTGAAGTATAATTTGGCCCCTATCGTCAGCTCGATAGTTTTCAATAATAAATCTACAAGCTGCGTGACCTATGACCCAAGATAAAAAAAAGTTTCCTTGTGTTGTAAACCATAATTTTAATTGAGTGCGAATTTGTATTAAGCCAAATAAAAGAATAACCTCAGAGAACAACATATACAGTTGAGTCGGGTGTTGTTGGTTGATAGCCCAAGGAAGCTCACAATAACTGCCATAGCAACACCCTTCGAAAAAGCAACCAAGTCGTCCTAAGGCGTAAGATAAGCTGAGGTAAGGAGTGAAAAAATCTGCCCATTTTAAAAATGTTTCTTTTTTTTGTTTAAGGTAAATAAGTACACAAATAAAAGCTAAAGCAAATCCACCAAAATAAACGAAACCGCCTTTCCAAAATTTAAAAACTTCAAGCGGAAAACTTTTATAAAACTCAAACTCTTCATAAAATACGTGAGTTAAACGAGCCCCAATAAAGCCTGCCATCATAATGACGAGAGTGATATCATAAGCAATCCTACGATTAATCCGGAATGAATTGTGAGTCAGTTCATAATTCATAAGAATTAAGACTAAAGTGATGGATACAGAAATAACCAAATAAAATGTAGGTATTTGTATAAAACCTAAATTAATGAGAGGTAACACTTGCGGCGGCCTTCGGTTTTTCTTTTTCAGTGAGTATGAAATAAATCAAAGCGGCTACTCCACCAACGATAGCCATATCAGCCACATTAAATGCTGGCCAAGTTTGTTTACTGTAGTAATGAAAATCTAAAAAATCGATAACGTAACGGTACTGTACACGATCGATATAGTTACCGATAGCTCCTCCGAAAATAAAGGACAAAGCTACTATCTGAGACGTTTGTTTTGGCTTTAAGCCCCATAGAATATAAAGAATTAATAAACATGCAAATGGAGGCATAGAGAGAAAAAAGATTTCGCGGAACACCGCAGGTGTTTGAGCAAGAATGCCAAACGCTGCGCCGAAGTTTCTTACATAAGTTAAATTAAAGAAATTCTCAATAACTGGAACACTTTCATGTAACTGAAACTTTGTATGAATGATAAGTTTAGTCATTTGATCAATAGCGATCACTAAACTTGATATAGTAATTAAATAAATTAACTTTTTTCTCATAAGGCTCACATTATTCGATCATGTTTTTAAGGTCAATTTTAATAGAAATTGCCGGTAAGAGCAAATAAGGATAACGAGTCTTAATTTCAAGGATTCATTTTTTGAAACTGCTTTATTCCTATTGCAACCAAAGCTCGAATGGCTTCAGCATCAGATCCTAAATTTAAAGTTTCACGAACGAGTTTAATAGCTTCTTGAGTTCGAGCATCAAAAGTAAAATTAATATCGGCTGTCGCAGCGGCACGCATTGTCTGACTCGTTGTTGTTGTGGTTGTTGACTGGTGCGTAAAAGAGGCAGCAGCAGATGCCGCGGCCTGCGCTGACAGGGATACGGCTGCGGTAGGCGGTTGTGTTGCATACGACGCTTGATTATAGCTTGAGTGGTGCTGTTGTGCTGAGGCTGCGTATGGATTGCCAGTGTAAGTCGTTTGTGGCGCGCTAGGTGGCTGATACAGCGGCTGTTGATGAAACTGTACATCTTGTTGGTGCGGCGTTGGTTGCGGGGATTCAAGACGAGTCGCTTGCACATTGTGTATAGGACTGTGAGATGGGCTCTGAGCGGGTGAGTGAAAACTTCCCATCATATTAGCGAGAGATTTTAATTCCTGCTTGAAATTTTGAATACTTGGAGCTTCTAGCGAAGCCTCTCCGTTACGTTGTGCTTTAAGATATAAACTGACTAAAATATTTTGATCCTGAGCCATTTCCTTTACAGAGGCGTTTTGCGTAAGAAGCCAAGCATATGCTTTCTGCAACGTTTCTTTAGTGTACGCCTGTGGAGGTAATGGATTAATGGACATAGGGTCGTAACGCTATTGAATCTCTAAAAGTCAGTCAAAGTTATTCCGCATTACTTGTTGCAGAAAGTGAATATGCGAATAATAGAAGCGGTTGTAAATTTCTGTTAAAGCTTAGCTGCGTCAATGGTTTATTTTTATACAGCTAAGTGAGCAATAATTTTTTGTTTTTAGTCTGCGTACTCTTTCGCCACAATTCCATACTTTTCAATCTTGCGAAGTAAAGTTTTTTTCGGAATATTTGCGTGAAGTGCCGTTTGATTAATCTTACCCTTGAAGGTTTTAAGAGCTTTGATGATAAATTGTTTTTCGAACTCTTCTTTTTGAGCATTGAAATCCAAAGCTGCATTAGTGGAGGCAACTTCGGTTAAAAAGCTGCTATCGATATCTGCATCAAAATCATTGTCATCATCAGAAAAATCGAGTTCTGACTCTAGATCATCAAAGTTTAAACTGCTGGATGAATTTTTAAGGGTTTCTGATTGACTCTGAATTTTGTCCATTGATTCAACTAAATTGATTCCAGCAGCTAAGAGAACTGTTTCGGGTAAACTACCTAAAGTAATCTGATGTCCTGATTCTAATACGAATGCATGCTCAATCACATTTTCTAATTCTCTGATGTTTCCAGGCCAGTTATATCTTTTTAATGCGTCTAAAGCATCACGTGTAACCCCAGATATTTTTTTGCTATGAGCTTGGTTGAATTTTTTAATAAAAATATTAATCAACACATCAAGGTCATCTTTTCTATCGTTTAATTGCGGTAATAATATCGGAACAACATTTAAACGATAAAATAAATCTTCTCTGAAACGACCATCTTTCATCATTTCTTCAAGAGGTCTGTTTGTTGCAGCAATAATTCTGACGTTTGTTGGTATTTCGCGATTAGATCCAACAGGAGTAAAAACTTTTTCTTGCAGCACACGTAAAATTTTAACTTGCATAAGCTGTGGCATATCGCCAACTTCATCCAAGAAAAGTGTACCGCCTTCAGCAAACTGGAATTTACCAATCTTACGTTGGTCAGCTCCTGTGAAAGATCCTTTTTCGTGCCCAAAAAGTTCGGATTCAAATAAGTTTTCAGGTATAGCTGAGCAATTG
>JBKBTW010000180.1:0-5472 GCA_046291245.1 Pseudobdellovibrio sp.
AGAGCGGACAAAGAAAGCTCTCGCAAAAAGCTATTCTTAATGCCTTGTTTATTATGTTGTATCGTGATGAGCCTATGTTGTCTAGTCCCCATCAGATGCTCACGATTGTCATGGATATTGACGAAAATTTTACGGCATGGAGATATCGTCATGCATTACTGGCGCAGAGAATGTTGGGAACAAAGATTGGTACAGGCGGGTCTTCAGGACATCAATACCTGAAGCGTGCAGCGGATAATAATCGAGTCTTTATAGATTTATTTAATTTATCCACATATCTTATTCCTAGAACGAGTCTTCCAAAGATTCCAGAAGATGTTAAGAAAGAATTAAACTTTCAAAATTAATATTATAAAGTTAATTTAGCTGAAGGCGGTTAAATGGGGACGTTCTGCGAGGACCGCCTTCAGAGTAGTGATTATGTTTAGATTGTGATGAAGTTATGTATCAAAAGTATTATCAAAGATTTTTAAAATCAAATGAGGGTGTCCAACACTATGCTTGCCATAGTCATCATTATTGGCCTGATGTGACTCGCGAAGCGATGCTAGAGTATTGGGACGACTCAGCTCGCCTAGTGGATGGAAAATGGGATTATATCTTTTCTGAAAAAATACCTTCTGCTCAAAAACTAATAGCTGAGGTGTTAAATCTTTCGCACCCGGAACAGATTGTTTTTGCGCCCAACACGCATGAGTTTTTATATAGGTTGTTGAGTTGTTTTTTTGAAAAAGATAAAATTAAAATTTTAACAACTGATTCGGAGTTTTACAGTTTTGAACGTCAAATCAAAAGACTTATAGAAAGTGGTAAAGTTGAACTTAAAATTATTTCGACTCTTCCTTATGAAACATTTGAAGAGCGATTTAAAAATGAAATTGATTTAGCCAAAAAATCAAATTTATTTTTTGACATGGTGTTTTTGAGCCAAGTGTTTTTCAACTCTGGTGTAGTTCTTAATGATCTTGAAAATTTAGTTACAACTATACCAGAAAAGACGATGATTGTTGTTGATGGTTATCATGGTTTTATGGCTATTCCTACAAATCTGTCATCTGTTGAAGATCGGATATTTTATATAGCCGGTTCTTATAAATATGCCCAAGGTGGTGAAGGCTGTTGTTTTATGTCTGTTCCTAAGTCATCACGGCATCGTCCCGAGTATACAGGTTGGTTTGCGAGTTTTAGCCAATTAGCGATGGGTTACGAAGGAGAGATCTTGTACTCTTATGATGGGCTACGTTTTGCGGGAAGTACTATGGATTTCTCAGCTTTGTATCGATTGATATCTGTATTAAACCTTTTTAAGAATGAGGGTTTAACAACCCAAAAAATTCACGAATTTGTTCAAAAGTTACAGTTTAATTTTTTAAAAGACTTAGATAAACTTAATCACCCGATATTAAATCGTAAACAGTTGCAGGCCATGGATTTAGGGCATCACGGACATTTTCTAACTTTTGATACGAAAAGTTCAACTTGTGCTAAGGATCTTGTGGAAAGTTTAGAGAAGGAGCTTATCAAGGTTGACTATCGCGGTTCTCGATTGCGTTTTGGATTTGGTCTGTATCAAGAAGAAAACATCAATTTTAAAAACTTTAAGTGAGAAAAGGTAGTCAAATATAAAAATCCTCAAAGCCGTTGCTATTTTATATTTACATTTAAGTTTCAACGTATGATGATAGGTCATGATTCGAAAACAAACTGGACATAATTCTGATATCAATGAGACTAAATCATCTAAAAAAGGCCTCGCTGCTCATTTAGAGAATATTGTCCGTAAATTTACAACACTGGCTTTTATTATATTTCTTTTGCCAATTATTATTATTTACGTTTTATGTATAGGTTTATCGTTAGCTCCAGGGATATATTTATTTGAATTGGTTTCTCAGGCATTATCTGTTGGTGATTATGCTTTATGGTTGAAAGCTGTGTCTTACGGGCTTGTGGCAGCATTAGGGTTCATACTGTTTATTTTAACACTTATTTTTGTAGTGCCATTATTTAATTTGCCAATTAAGCCATTTGTGAAACCTTACAGAGGTGCCTGGTACTCTCTGGAATCGATGCCTTGGTATTATCACAACGCTTTGACTTACTTAGTGAGGTACACAATTTTAGAGTTTTTAACGCCATCTCCTTTAAATATTTTGTTTTTTAAAATGATGGGTATGAAAATCGGTAAAAACGTTATCATTAACAGCTCTAATATCTCTGATCCATGTCTTATTCAATTAGATGACTATGTTACAATCGGTGGGTCAGCCTACATGATGGCTCATTACGGGATGAAAGGCTTTTTAGTGATAGATAAACTTCATCTTAAGCGTGGAGCTATGATAGGCTTAGGGGCTAAGCTTTTAGGTGGTGTTACAGTGGGTGAAAAAGCAACTGTATTACCAAACTCAGCTGTTCTACCTAAAACAGTCATTGCAGATGGGGATAAATTCGGAGTTGAGTCGAGTTCTTTGAAGAAAAGCGAAGGATAATAAGCTTTATTCCTTTTGGTTTTGAGCTATGTAGTTTTGCAGAAGCCATAAACGAATTTGTTTCAAAAGGTGATCTGTCATGCCAAAGAAGACATACTGGTGAAGATAGCTCGGGCCTGATTTAGGATCGGAGGATTGAGATTTCTCGGCATAGTGGCATATTGCTGGAAGTTCTACGGTTTGAGTTTCGTCTTCGCTCAGAAAGACAACTTCTCTAAAGTCATTCAGTGGTAGCTCGCGATTATAAATTAAATTAACGTAAAGCTCACACAGATCTGATATTTTAACTTTATTTGCAGCTTTCATTTTTTCATGACTTGTAATGTTTGTGATAAGACTAGGTTCACGTTCTTCTAGATCATGACAATGAATTTTTAGCTTTTTTAAAAAATATGAGCGGTCAAATGGAGTTGAGAAAATATCTTTGTAGTTCAGAGACAGATCTTTAAGCGATTCTTCATCTTTTAATGGTCCACTGACCAATAAAAATAGAGCTTCTTTTTTAAAGTAACCAGAAAAATTTTCGAATTGAATTTCAGATAAATTCAGAACAATGTCATGATCAAATTGAGGACCGGTTGATTTCTTTTGAGGATCTATTTTTACGACTTCGGCTTGTAGGTTTTTAAATCTTTTTTTGATGTCTTCACAGAGGGCCTGATTTTCGGGTGTGTCTAAACCTAACAGAGCCAATTTGATTTTTTTGTGTGATTTAGGAGCCGTGAAGTCCCAAAGCGCAGATGATGTTTGATGAGCTTTATTGTCTTGAATATGTCGTCGCAAGCTATTTAAAAATGTTTGATCGACGCCATAAAACTGACATTTGTTAATAAAAGCGCCTGGCTTCTGTGGGTGAGGAATGCTTAAAAGGCATTGAGCCCAGACACTGCGTTTTTTTCCGCGTGAGAATAATGATGAAAAATATTTAGTTGTACTTCCGATTTTAATTTGCGAATCACTTAAGGTGACAAAGCCAATTTCTGAGATGGATTGAAGCTCAATTTCTTTTAAGAACGCTATAAATGCACTAGTTCCTTGAGATTTTATTTCAAGAGGAGAAACTTTTTTTCTGATGTTAAGGCCGAGATTGAGGCTTTCTTTTAGAATCAGTTGATCGAAAGGTTTAAAGATAAAATTATAAATATCTAATTGGCGTAAATATTTAGAGACAGTAAAATTAGTTTCGTATCCCGTAAGGAAAATGGCAGATTTTTTGATATTATGATTTTGTAAAAAGAGTATTTTATCTTGCCACATTGGATGCGTATAGAGGCTATAATCTAAAATGAAAAGATCAAAAAGCCAGAAGGCAGAAACTTCTTCTTCTCTGAGTTTTGCATTTTGATCTTCTATTTCTTTTAAGTTTTTAAAGATTAGAAACTTTGCATCTGGATCAATAGAGAGAAGAGACTCTTTAATGAGTTCAAGGGATCTTTCCTCTTGTTCGATTATCAAGTAACGTCCCATGTGTTTATTATACACCAAGTCGATAAGGATTGACCATGGGTGTTTCATAGTAGAACAATAAAGACTAGTTCTAAGTCTCGTTGATGTGAGATTCACTGTTACATATGCAAAGATGTGATGGTAAGTATTAGCGAATCTTGGATGAGTAGATTTTTTTGATGAGTTTTTTAACAGAAAATTGTTAGGTAGGAGTTTGATTTATGAAAAAGATATTATTAATGATTTTGAGTGTAATGAGTTTCTCGATGTTAAATTATGCGATGGCAAAAGACGAATCTATAAATAAGCAAGTAGCCACTTCAGCTAAAGCACAGCAAGGTGATACTACAACCAGCCCTGTGGGTTTTTGGAAAACGATTGATGACGCAACTCATGAGCCTAAAGCTATCGTTGAGATTTCGTTAAAGGATAATAAGTATTATGGTAAAATTTTAAAAACATTTCCTGAGCCTGGAGATAAAACAGAGTGTGAAGCTTGCCCAGGTGATAAGAAAGGTAAGCCCATAGTAGGTTTAGAGATCATCTGGGATATCCAAAAAGATGGGGATGAGTTTGCTGGTGGTCAAATCTTAGATCCTAAAAATGGTAAAGTTTATAAAGCCAAGTTTAATCTTATTGAGAATGGTCAACAGCTTAAAGTGCGCGGATTTATAGGTTTTAGCTTGTTGGGGCGTACTCAAGTGTGGCATAGAGTCGAAAGCGTTGATGCTGCACAGTAATTAAACAGCATAATGCGTTAATTTATTTTGTTGATTCTTTTTGTAAAAAAGTGTCATCTCATTGTACGGCTAAAAAACCGAAGTATATGTCAGCAATAGGGGCTGGCGTTTCTACAAAGCACCGTAAATGCTTTACTATGAGGGGTAAGTAATGAAGCAAACAATTGCGAAAATGATCGTGTCATTGGCGTTAGTGTCATCTGTATTTTCATTAAATCAGGTGTACGCATTCAACTTGGTATCAGAACAAGTACCGCAAACGGACAAGTTTCCAACGCAACCGGATCCTGTATTAACGCCAGGTAAACTGTGCAATCATCCAACAGAATATCGTTATCCAGCGAATATCGCCTACTGCGAAAGAAACGTTACTCAACAAGTCAAGAAAAAGATTTTTGAAGCTTACGATAAGCGTTTAGGTTTTAGAACAAGAACGATGGAGCGTAATGATTTTAAAATTGATCATTTTATTCCTTTGAGTATTGGTGGAGGTAATGATTTTGAAAACCTATGGCCTCAGCATAAATCAGTTTACGAATACACTGATCGTGTAGAATCTCATGTTGCAAATTTAATAGCTCAAGATAAAATTACTCAAAGTGAAGCTGTTCGGGTTGTAAAGGAATGTAAGCTAAATATTCCGCGCTGTGCAGACTTAGAAGATTATTTAAAATCTTTATACTAATTTATAATAAGTGGTTGCAAAATCATTGGTTCTACTCACTCGATGGTGGAACTTTCTCCAAAGTTCAAAAATTTCATAAACTTAGCAGACGAAGTCTGTAGTTAAAAAA
>JBKBTW010000181.1:0-5429 GCA_046291245.1 Pseudobdellovibrio sp.
AGAGTTAAAATGGATGGCTTTAGCAACAAGCTCTTTACCCGTACCAGAGGCTCCACGAATCAAAACGGGAGTATCCACTTTTGCAAGTTTATGAATAACATTAAAAACTTTTTGCATTTGCGATGTGTTGCCAATGATTTTACGGCCTTCATCAACGAAGACTGGAGAAGATACAGCTAAATTTGAAATCATTCTATGGGCGTTGATAGCGCGATCAATAAGGCTGATAAGCTCTTCGCCAGAGATGGGTTTTGATAAAAAGTTATAAGCACCATCTTTAACGGCTTGTACGGCAGTTTCAACGGTTGCGTGTGCAGTTAACATAAGAACAGTAATGCCTGGATCATGTTCTTTAATAGCTCTCAATGTCTCTAGACCATTTTTACGAGGCATATCTACATCTAGAATAACAATGTCATAATTGCGTTTGGCAGGATCTGATCCCTTGATTTTTTCAATGGCATTAACGCCATCAAAAGCTTCATCTATGATAAATCTTTTAGTGCTCTCTAAGGCTGATTTAATTGCAAATCTTAAACCTTGATCATCATCCACTACTAAAATGTTTAACATATTTTTTCCCCCGTAATATGTCATAAATACGATATGACAATGCTTATAGCATAACTTTTATCTATTCGCCTATAAGTTTAGCGAAAAATTATTTAGAAGGGAGTTCTATTGTAAAATTTGAACCAGTGCCTTGGGTACTTGTGACTGTAATATTTCCATTATGTAGCTTTATAAAGTACTGAGCTAAGTATAAACCTAATCCTGATCCCTTGATGGCTGTGCTCTTAACAGTATGAGTACGAAAAAATTTCATAAAAATATTAGGTAAGTCTATAGCTGGAATTCCTATACCGTGATCTTTAAATTCTACGTAAATTTTATCATTTTCCTCACGTGAACGTACATAAATTTGGGAATCTTCAGGACTGTATTTAATGGCATTTTCTAAAAGATTAGAAAAAACCTGTTTGATCAACTCGGGATCAACCGCTACTGGGAATAAGGGCTCTAGCTCCTGATTAATCTTAATCCGTTTTACTTTAGCTAAAAACTCATGTTTTTTAATGACATCTGTTAATAAAGTATTGATGTCTTTGTTTTGCTTGTGCAGCTCTACGCCTTGGCTTTCAATGCGGCCATATTGCAAAATTGAGTTTATGAAGCGCAAAAGATCATCGGAACTGCTGCGGATGGTGTCCAAGGCTTCTCGTTGCGCAGATGAAATAGGCTGAGCGTCTTTATAAATAACTTCAGTCATGCCTTGTATGCGTGCAATTGGTGTTTTTAAATCATGCGACATCATGGATATGAAATTTGTCTTAAGCTCTTCTACTTGAGAGAGAAGTCTGTTTTTTTGGTAATACTCCCAACTCGTGCGATTCTCGCGGATAAGGCGATAAGGTATAAAGAAATAATAACATAAGAATATGGTCATGAAGGGGTAAGCTAAATTAAACCACAACCCAAAAATCACAAAAAATAAAGTTCCTAAAAAACCTATCCCTAATAAAGTAGCTCCTAAGATCACAAGCCCACGTGCTGGTTTTAAGGAGAGAGTGACATAAACCGTTAATACGGAAATTAAAATAGTCAGAACTACGTTTACGGATTTTGGCAATTTAATTTGTGCATTGTTATCAATTAGAGTTTGGATTTGATGAGCTTGTAGCTCGGTTTTTGTCATCGCGATCGTTTCGCGAGAAAATGGTGTGGTAACATAATCTGAAGCGGACTTTTCAGAGTTGGAACCTACTATAACAATTTTGTTTTCAAACTCATGATTATTTATTTTATTGTCTATGACATCATCAAAAGAGAATGTAGGAAAGGAGCCCTTTCTGTAATAATTTATGTAAAGCTGGCGAGAGTCCAGGTAGTAGTATTGACCTCTTATTTTTTCTAAATTTTGAATTTCAGGATTGAAATATGAAGCTACGAAGGGTTGGAGCATTGATTTATCTTGGTATTGAAACATTAATCTTCTGGTTACTCCATCAGCACCAAAAGATTTAGTATCTGAACTGAAAGGTGCTGAATACAACTCAATATGATCCAAAGGTTCTTTTAGAGCGAGCTTTTGAGTTACACCCCGCATTTGAAGATCTTGGGTTGCAATAATCAAATTAGGGATATTTTTCGTATATTGAGCAAATGCATTTTTCTCTTCGACAGATCCTTTGATATCTAAAAACTCTCCATTTTCTATTTGAAACTGGTAGATTATGAACTTTGGATTTTGCTCTTTAATAACTTGTAAAAGCTTAATATGATCAGTGTAGGTGGGATCACCTTGGAATCTTTCAATCGTTTTACCCGTGATATAAACAAGTCTTATGGGTGTGTAAGTTAATGGAGTTGGAGAGAAATAGGATTTAATTTTTACGCGGGCATCATACAGTTGGCTTTCTAAAAAATCTACATTTAAACTTGAGATAAGTATGGCTGCAGCGATAGCTAGAAAAGAACGAAACACTATGGATTTAAAACTTAATTGCGGTTTATTGAAATCCACAGTATTTAAGGCCTATAAGATTAATCTAATGGAGGACAAAGCAATCCAGTAGATTTAACAGTTGTAATTGTGTTAGGTTTTACTTTTTTAATATGTTTTTTCATATAAGACCCCCAATTAAAAGATTAGCTTCTAGGCTAACCTGCTCATTTTATAATATATTAATGCTGTCAAAATCAAGCCTCTAGTACGTTCACAGAACAAATTGTCTTTTTTATGTTTATTGCCGTTTTTAAGTTTATTGATGTGCATACAGCCTCCTCCACATAAGTGACGGGCCCAGCATGATTGGCAATTATTAAGTTCTATTAAAGATTTTGAGTAGTTACCTAGGGCCTCATAATCGAGCTGTTTACCTTCGCCTACAATTTCAGAGCTATTTCCTGCTGACCAAACACAAGTGTAAACTTTATTCTTAGCGTCTATAGCAAAGTAAGTTTTTCCAGCACCGCAATAGTTTTCAAGTCGAGTTTGGGAATCTAAATTGGAGAAAATACTATTAAATGTACTGATTTTGCGTAGGTTTTCTTCTCCTCCGCTTTGATAAGCTAAAGCAGCAACTTGGTTAAACTCATCAATAAATTTTTGTTGTAAGATAGGATCGCTTTCTGCAACATCTAAAGTAAAATCATACCAATCAGCATGAAGTGTTTCAAAGAAGTTATAAGTATCAACTAAACTTGGACTATTTTTTGAATAGACAGCGGATAATCCAAAGCTTTCAATATTTCCTCTGTTTTCTGCTAATTTTTTTATGGCATCAACAACCATATCTGTAGAACTCTGTCCATTTTTAGTTGGCCTAGCTATATCATTAAAATCTTTTGAACCATCGAGGCTAAATTTAAGTTTAATTTTGAGTTTACGGATCATTTCTAGTGTTTTGCCAAAAAGTAAAGTTCCATTTGTTACGATTTGTAAAGAAGGTGTAAATTTCTTGTCTTTTACTTCGGCAAATATGTAATCATGAATCGCAACAATGGCTTCGGGGTAAAGGAGAGGTTCACCGCCGACAAAACTTACAGAGAATTTTTGATTTGGCTTTAAACTTTCAATAAAAAATTTTAATTGTGGCAATGTTTTTTCGATGGATATTTTATTGATAGCTTCGCCATAAGTTCCATCACCGCCAGCAGCGCAATAAGTACATTTTAAATTACAAATTTGTGTAACATTCAAAGTAATTGAGCGAACTCCAAAATCTAATTTCCCACTTTTTGCATTTGGATTGTCTTCATTATTCCAAACTGTTAAGGCTTCAAAGGCTTCCTTTTCTTCAGGATTGTTTGGAAGTTTGACATGGGGAATTTCACCCGTTGAAATGGGAACCGGTGTCATTTGTGCAAAAGATTCAGGGCTGATTTCTGCCACTTCGAGATTATAAGCATGAAAAGCCGTAATAGAGTTATCCTCGGCTTTAAAAGCTATAATTTCATTATGTCGGCGTAAATCAAGGGGGTTCATTTTGTCTCCAAATCCTCAACTAAAAATAAAGTAGCAATTTTAGAGCCAATGGGACGCTTGTTTCATAACAAAATTAACCGAACGTTTAAGATTGTAACCTTAGGACTCTTTATCTAGTCTAGTGTTTGTTTAATAGTGTTGCAAATCTGTATATCCCTTATTTTGGTTACGTGTCTATGCAGACAAAGGTCAGTAAGTTTGTAGAAAACGATGTCTAGTTTATTGTAAATAGTTGCGGTTATGTTCTGGGAAAAATACAATAAAAAGAGAAAACTGTTTTGCGTGGTGAGATGGCATGAAAATTAAATTATGGGGAGTTCGAGGCTCTCTTCCAAGTAGTACAAGCGTTGAAGAGGCTAAAGACCGAATTTCCTCTTTGCTCACTTTATTTTTAAATTCAGGATATAAAACAGTTAACGAAATCGAAAAATTCATCTCTAAATTAAGTATTTTACAAACAAATGGATACGGGTCTGCTACAACATGTGTAGAAGTTATTTCTGATGATAAGAGGCTCATTATTGATGGCGGAAGTGGGATTAAGCTTTTAAGTGATGATATGATCGGAAAATCAAATAAAGATACTGAGTATCATATTTTAATAACACATTTCCATTTCGATCATATTCTTGGGCTGCCATTCTTCCTTCCGCACTTTAAAAAGGGCAGCAAAATTAAATATTATTGTGTGCAGGCTGAGTGTGAAGAGGTTGTAAGAAGTTTATTTAAAAAACCTATATTTCCAGTTGGATATGATGATTTACAAGCCTCAATTGAGTTTATAAAGTTAAAGCCTTACGAGAAAATTCAAATCAATGGATTTAATGTGACACCCTACTTGTTGGATCATCCAGATCCTTGCTACGGTTTTAGAATAGAAAAAGATGGTCGGTCTTACGGGCATGCTGTGGATACTGAAGCTGTTCGTTTGACTGAAAGTGCCTTAGGCCAAGATGCGGGTCTTTACAAAAATTTAGATGTTTTGTATATTGATGCCCAATACTTAGAAGAAGAAATGAATCACAAAAAAGGATGGGGGCATGGCACTTTTGAAAGAGCTTTTAGTCTTTGCGCTCACTTTGGCATTAAACAAGTATATATGGCTCATTACGATCCTAGTGCTAGTTTTGAGGATATTCAGAACTTCAAAGCCAGAGCCCAGCATATCTATGAAAGCCACTATCAAAAATCGGGTATTGAATGGTCTTTCGCTCATCAAGCCCAAGAAATAGAGATTATTTCTCGAAAATAAGCGAAATTATTTTTTGATCTTTATCCGATTGTATTTCTTTGGTTTCAGTTGTTTCAGGCCATTTAAAATCTATGTCAGAATCATTTAAGGTTATTTGCTGCATGAACGATGTCCAAATAGGAACCGCAGCTCCGCCTCCAGTAAGAACGGTCGAAATATTTTGATCAAAGCCCAGCCAAACAACTGATG
>JBKBTW010000182.1:0-5286 GCA_046291245.1 Pseudobdellovibrio sp.
TACTCTCAAAAAAGATAGAGAACTTCTTATTGCTTGGTATAAAAAAAATAAAAGAGTTCTTCCTTGGAGATCTTCACGTGATCCTTACAGGATATGGATCTCTGAAGTTATGCTGCAGCAAACCACTGTCACCGCTGTATTGCCTTTTTATGAAAAATTCATGGTGCGCTTTCCTACTGTTAAACACTTGGCCGAAGCTTCTATCGAGGATATTTATCAATACTGGGCTGGCCTAGGTTATTACTCAAGAGCTCGCAATCTTCACAAATCCGCAATCTTATTTAACGAAACAGGTTTTCCAAAAACTGCTTCGGAGCTTATTAACTATCCTGGACTTGGCCCATACACCTCAAGAGCTGTCTCAAGCCTTGCTTTTGGAGAGAAAGTAGGAGTTTTAGACGGAAATGTTATTCGCGTGATCAGCCGTAAATATGGAATTAAATCTAAATGGTGGGAGCCTAAAGAAAGAAACAAGCTCCAAGCCATCGCTGACGAACTAGCTCAAACATCAGAAAACTCAGAGCTCAATCAAGGCCTCATGGAGTTGGGTGCGACTGTTTGTACTCCTAAAAAGGTTATGTGCATGATGTGTCCTTGGAGTAAAGATTGCGTCAGCCTTAAAAAAGATTTAATTGCCGAAATACCTTTAAAAAAAGAGAAAGAGGCTTTTCAAATCTGGGAGTGGGTTTTTACAGTGCACCACTCAAATGGATCATTTTATCTTGAACCTAACAAAGAAACACCTTTTTTGAAAGAACTTATGCTTCCACCTTCAAAAGCAAAGCTCTTGGAGAGCAAGCCCAAAATTTATGACTTCAAACATGGCGTTACAAAATATGAAATTTTTGTATCTATCAAAGAATCAAAATCATCGACTCAAAAAAATAAAACAGGACTTTGGGCTGAGTCAGAGCACATCACTAAAGTGAATCCAACAAGTTTAATGAAAAAAATATTAAAGCATCTTGAAAAACAGAGTAAACTTTAAATATGAAATTTCATATCTTACTGAGTTTAATGTTAGGCCTTTTTATGATCTCCCCTGTTATCGCGGCCCCTCATCCTACGACGGGTTCATCTGTGGTCAATGTTCCTAAATGGAGCTCGGTGTTTTCACAGATGGGGTTTGAGTTTGATCTTGTATCTAACGAGTGGATTTTTCTGGATAGTCCAACAACAGCCAGCCATCCACTGAATCAACAAATTGACTTAGGTCTTAAAAGCTTGTCGAGTACGGCTCGTCTAAGTTTAAAATCAGAACAATTAAAAATTAAAACTTCAGTTGAAAGTTATGTTAAAAAATATTTACGGGATTACAATCAGTATGGATTTGAAATCCTCTCCACTAAATCAATGCAAATCAATAACTCACCTGTAGTAATTGTAGACTTAAGACAAAAAAATAAAGCCACTCAATCAAGACAGGTTTTTTTTGGTTCACCTAACAGAGTAACTATTGCCAGCTGTCTTGATAAAATTGAAAGCTTCACAGTCACGTCTAACTTTTGCAATCAACTTCTAAATACTTACAAATGGCGTTAATATAAAATTTAATTGAAAAACTTACTGTACATACATTTGACAAGCGTGAACATAATCTTAAGTTCAGAGGAGAAAAACGTTCTAACCCTCTAAATTTAAGGCTTTTTTGTATGTTTTGTTATAAGAGTTCTCTCTATGGGGTACTCTATGGCTAATGTAAATACTCAGTTTTCTTTTTACGCTTTTATAGCGCTTATACTTTTATCAATCTCTGCATTCTCCTCTGACTCCATCTATATTGAGGGTTATGAGCCTGATCCATCACTACCAGAAGCAAATATACGTAAAATCTATTTACTTATCGAAAACGGTAAAATCTCAAAAAAATCTCTCAAACCCTTTGAGGTTTCCGAGGAGACAAAAAAAATCACTGAAACCGAAACAGGTATGATTTTACTTTCTTCCGGGTTCATTGATCTTCATGGACACCTTAAATACAATGTTATTCCTTTATGGCAAGAAGCTGCTGGGCAATTCGATAACCGCTTCACGTGGAGATCTAAATCTAGTTACAAGAACAATGTGACTCGTCACTTAAGCTCAAAAAACCTTGGCAGCAGTAAAGATCCTAACTCTTTATTATGCCAAACATATCAATATGCTGAAATTAAAGCTCTTATAGGTGGTGTTACGAGTGTGCAAGGCGTTGGCGCAGATAGAGGATGTACAACAGGAATACTTGCTCGCAATGTAGAAATTCAATCCGATTATGAAGAAAAAACAGAAATCCGTGTAAGCACCGAAATGGTGAATCCTAATATAACTCAATTTTTTCAAGAAGCTGTATTCCCTAAAATGATTGAAGAAAAAAAATCATTTGATGAAGTGACTGCACATATGACGACACTGGATGGACTTCTTTCCAGCAGTCAAAAATTTTATTTAGAAGGTTATAAGGGCTACGTAAATTACTTTAAGAGAATTTTTCCTTTAGGCAATATCCGCACCTTTATAGCTCATCTATCTGAAGGACGCGCTCAAGATGCCTATAACAAACTTGAGTATAAATTGGCTAAAACTATGGGTTTAGCTCAAAAAGGTCTCGTGATTATCCATGGAGTAGGACTGGATGAAGCTGATATGAAGCATGCTGCCTCTCAAGAGATGAGCATCGTGTGGTCACCTTTCTCAAATCTTTTACTGTATGGTGAAACATTAAATCTTAAACTTGCTAACAAATATGGAATCAACTTAACTCTAGGTTCTGACTGGAGTCCTTCTGGATCAAAAAATCTTTTAGATGAAGTTAAAATTGCCAGAAACTACGTCAAAAAAAATCATATTAAATTCATCACAGATAAAGATCTATATGAAATGATGACGATTAGACCTGCAAAAGCTCTTAAACTTGAACACAAAATTGGACGTCTCGAGGAAAATTATCTAGCCGATATAGTCGCTATCAAATTAAAATCTTTAGCGGTTAATCCTTACACTCAAATTATTGCGGCAGAACCATCTGATATTCAGGTCGTGATGGTTGGCGGAAAAGTCGTCGTCGGCAAAAAAACTGTTTTAAATAAGTTAGATATAAAAAGTAACCCTGAAGATTCTGTCTTAGTAAATAACGAAGTGCAAAATAATATTTTATGTGCCAAATACAAAAATAGCTTTGTTGTTAACGCTCCTCTCTCAATAGAAGCTTTAACTCATAACCTTAAAAATACTTTTTCTGTATTAGACGAAGTTACAAGTTGTTCTGATTTATATTACCAAAATACGGTTAAAAATTTATTTTCAGCTAAGCCTGAATTTATTGTGGCAGACACAGGTAATGCTGCACCTCCTCGCAATACACCAAAGCAAAGTTACCGTGTTTTATCTGAACAGATGAAAGCTATTGAGTTAATACAAGGTCAATAAGAATTGTTATGAAAACTGAAAAAAATCTTTTACATAGAAAAATTCAAAAATCTGTTTTTGTCTTTATTTTAATACGTACTTTATCTGTATTTGCAGATGTTGAAGTTTCTTTAAAATTTGATCCAAAACGTGGATCACCGGCCGAATACGATGCCGGCGCACCTATAAGCTCAAAATGGTTAGAACTTTATGGTAGCACACCAAATTACCGTTCTATAGGAATAGAGACTTTAAACGGACAAGCAAAATTAAATGAAAAATTTCGCTGGGAATTCGGCCCTATGTGGTACCGAGGCCGACTAACACCTGAAAGTGTAAAAGTATTTATTGTTGGTCAAGAAGGAGCTCAGGATGAAAATATCTCAAACCGTGCCTTTACAGGATCTACAGGTACTCGTGTTCAAAAATTTTTAAATCATTTGGGTATCTATAGAAGTTATTTATTTATGAATACTTTTGTTTACACAATTAATGGACAACTTGAAGATGATCCGAAGTTTAAATGGATCGAACAAGGTGAAACTTCACCTATTGTAGATTACAGACATAAGCTTTTCGATTATATGTTGGAGACAAACTCACAAACTATTTCTTTATTCATAGGCGTAGGACGTGGTGGTAAAGCGAGTCTAGCTACTTGGATTAATTCTCGTGGCGGTAAGTGTTCTGTCGCATATGAAATGGCAAACTGTGATACAAATGGAATGGTTGCTTGGTTCGCGCAGCATCGTAATCTTCATATAAAAAATAATATTGTGGCTGTAGGAGTTCCACATCCAGGTGGAGCCAATCCAAACCTTGGAGGCGATGCTCAACTCGAAAACATACGTAAAGGCTTTACGCAAGCTGCAAAAAGAGTAGCTGCCTATAAAACAAAAAATAAAAATTGGCTCACAAAAGATATAGACGAGATGCTCTCGGAAGACGATCTAGTTGCTCGACTAAATAAACCTTATGTTTATAGAGGTTATGCACCAATTCCCTTTAGAGATTTTGCTTTTAACACCAACTGGCGAATGGGCTCTCAAGGAACGACTTCCAATAGATGGGGCTCGTCTTCTATTCAAATTTACTCTGACCTCGGCGTTTACAACGAAAAAAAATCCACATACAAACGACCGCGAGATTTAGACTCAGGTTTAAACTCTACAAAAACAGCACTTCTTGAAATGTCTGATCGTGACTTAGCTTATGAATCTCCACGTTTTAATAAAAATACATCTTACGTAGATTATGATTTTGGTCCTTGTGGCTATTTAAGGTTTGATCAACAACCATGCGAACTAGCAAAGGCTTTAGTGTCATGGCCAGATTTAAAACAGCAAGGTATTAACTTTATTAGCCATGAATCTTTTGGATATTTTGGTACATATCGTGGTCACGCAAAAAATGCCCGCGTCTTTATTATCGCTGATCAAACATCACATGATGATATGTTCTCAACAAGAGCGCTAACCGGAACTTCTGGACAAAAATCACAAATGTTTTTTGATGAATGGAGTCTTGGTTCTGCGCAAAAAATGGTAGATTTAATTTACAACTACTACGGCTGGATCACTCCCAATTCAAAAGCAAACTACTTACTTTATACATACCAAACTGAGCCCGATTCAAAACTAGGTACTGCTTTTACCGATAATTATCTCACTAAATACGCTCCCGTAAATCGGGCGGAATACTGCCTTAAATTCACAGGCAAGGGAACTCATGATTTTGATGTGTTCGGAGCCATGCGCACACTGCAGGAGTATGAAGTTCAAGGGCTACCAGTGCGCATTTTCGGATTCCCGTCATTTTTTTATTTCACATTGCAAAGAATGAAGGATTTAAAATACCCAAAATTGAAATTATCTCCAGAATCGCTAGTCTTTTTAGGGGGCG
>JBKBTW010000183.1:0-5261 GCA_046291245.1 Pseudobdellovibrio sp.
TTTTATGGGGTTAAAGGACAAGGTGCTTATTGTAATGATGAGAAACTTTGTATTTCAAAAACCACGCAGTTTGACCAAGCTTTTATGTCAACAGGATTTGTTGCTGAAAGCCGAGAGGTTTTATCTGAACAACTCAAAATTTTTGAAGAAGTGGTTTGGAAAGCGCGCGCCATAAGAAGGCCAGGAGCTGCTGCTTATGATTTAGCTTTGATTGCAAGTGGAGTGTTTGATTTGTATTGGGAAAAAAATTTAAAACCGTGGGATTCAGCGGCGGGGATTTTACTTGTTAAAGAAGCTGGTGGAGTCATCAAAACATTTGAAGGTGATGATTACAATCCTTTCAAAAAAAGCTTAATAGCAGGTAACCAGACTATAGTTGAGAAGTTTCAACAAGAGATTCAAAAAATCATTAAGTAAGTTTTAGTTTTAAAATTGAGTTTATTCAAAAAATAAGATTATTTTTAAAAGGAGGCTTTTTGCCTCCGCCAAAAAAATAACAGGACTAGTCAGATATTTGGTATTTTTTTGCCGAGTCGAAGGCCTTGTTCTTAAATTTGTCGATCTCAAATGTAATTATTTTGACGGTAGTGAGGCTATTTACTCGACTATACACTTTTGTCTGGTTGGCATTAGTGTTGCTGCTAATTATTAGTGGATTAGTTTAATTAGTAAAAGTTCAGATAAAAAGATTTCTCATGGAGGAGATTCGTGGCTGAGAATAAAGCAGAACAACCAGCAGCAGAAGCCGCAGACGCCGGAAAAAAAGCAGGACAAAAGCCTATAGTGCTCATAGCCCTCATCATTATAAATATGCTCGTCGTATTGGGTGTAGGTTTTATGGTTTGGAAGGGTAAAAAGAAGGAAGACGCCCAGCCTAGTATTGAGCACGTCATTGAGGGTGAAAAGAAAACTCAGGAAAAAGAAAAAGAGGCTGGTGTTGAGGTTGGTAAGGTTATTCCTTTAGAAACATTTATCGTGAATTTAGCAGGATCTAAAGGACGTAAAGTTTTAAAAGTTAACATGGAATTAGAGGTTAAAGGTAATAAAGAGGGTGATAGTAATATCGCTGGTGAAATCGACAGCCGTAAAGCACAAATTCGCGATTTCATTATTATTATTTTATCAAGCAAAACATATGAAGAAGTTTCTACTAAAGAAGGTAAAGACTATTTAAGAAGTGAAATTAAAGACAATATTAACACCTTCTTGAGTAAAGGAAAGATCACAAATGTTTACTTTACAGAGTTAATTTATAACTAAGGAGTAGAGCTTGAATCAAATACTTACACAAAGCGAAGTAGATGCACTTTTAGCGGCTGTGAGTGATGGCGACGTTCCGGCGGGTACAGGTGGCGGTAGTGGTCAAAATTCATCGAAAGGCCAAGACAAAGTAGGATCGGTCGAAACAGAAGATGGTGGTGTAGTTGCGTATGATTTAACGAGCCAAGATAGAATCATTCGTGGCCGTCTTCCGCAGTTAGATGTGATCTATGAAAAATTTATGAGAGCTTTTAGAGTGTCATTGTCATCTGCACTTAGAAAAATTGCATCTATCACATTAACATCTACTCAGTTTTTAAAGTTTGGTGATTTCATTAACACATTGCCAATACCTACTTGTATGAGCGTTTTACGTTTTAACAATCTTCGAGGATCGGCTTTATTTGTTATAGAAGCTAAACTTGCCTATGCTTTAGTGGATTCTTTTTTTGGTGGATCTGATAGGCCTTATTCAAAATTGGATGGTAAAGAGTTCACGCCCATTGAGTTGCAAATTGTTAAAAAAGTAGTTGAGCTTGCAATCGGAGATTTGGAGCAAGCTTGGTCTACGATAGAAGTTATTGGTTGCTCATTTCAAAGAACAGAGATTAACCCTCAATTTGTAGGGATTGTTCCACCGACTGATGTTGTTATTGCCTCTACATTTGATATAGAACTTGAAAATATTAGCGGTACAGTTTCTATAGTTATTCCTTACGCTACGATCGAACCTATTAAGCAAAAATTATCGAATGGTTTTCAGGTTGAGTCTGATCAAACTGATAAAAGGCTTTGGACAGCCATTATTAAAGAACAGCTTTTGGACACTACAGTGGACATAAAAGTTAATTTAGGTGAAACAGAAATTAAATTAAAAGATATCATGGAGTTAAAAGTAGGTGATGTCATACCTTTAACACAAGATTCTTCCGGAGAGCTTGATGTGCAAGTGGAAGAAGTTAAAAAATTTAAAGGGTATTACGGTATACACCATGGAACAGTCGCGGTCCAAGTGACTAGGCCTGTAGAAAAGTGATTTTAATAAAGTTGTTATTATTTTAAGAGTGGGGGTTTAATGAGTCAGGATTCAACGGATAAAATTGTAGAAGATTTAGAGAAAAAAGATGCTGGTGGCGGAGCTAGTTCTAAAACCAAAGACAGAAACTTAAATTTGATTTTAGATATACCGTTAAAAGTAACTGTAGAACTGGGCAGAACTAAAATGCCTGTGAGTGAACTGCTTAACTTAACTCAAGGATCTGTTATTGAGCTCATGAAGTTAGCTGGTGAGCCGATGGAAGTTTTAGTTAATGAAAAACTCATAGCTCGCGGGGAGGCTGTGGTAGTTAATGAAAAGTTTGGTGTGCGTTTAACAGATATCATTTCTCCATCAGAGAGAATAGAGCAGTTAAAATGATGAAAAAAATTATTGCCGTTATTTTATTTTGCTGTGCATTTGTTTTTGGTGTTCAACATGTAGTTGCATCAGAAGCAATGATTGAAGCGAATAAACCAGAGATAGAAACTCAAGAAGTTTCGGAAAAAGTAGATGCAACGCTTAAAACAGATATTCAAGAAAAAACATCAGTGACCAACCTTGCTGAAGATCAAATTCCACTCAGTATAGAGACAGCGTCTAAAAATGCTTCATCTCAAGGGCAAACAGGCAAGCTTGTTTTAACTTTAATTGTGCTTTTAGGTATGGGTGCTACGGCATATTATTTTATTAGAAAATATTCATTTTCTAATAAAATCAATAAATCGAATATGCAAATCAAAATTTTAGCTCAACACTACTTAGGAGCTAAAAAATCTTTAGCAATCATTAGAGTAGCAGGCGAGTCAATTTTAGTTGGTATAACGGATCAGAACATATCGATGATAAAATCATTATCGCTGATTGATGATGAAATACCTCAAACGGAAATGACGAAGAGTTTTTCTCAAACTTTAGAGAATAATCCTAAAGAAGATACAATTATGAGTAAGGAAGATATCTCTTTTGAAGAAGAAGATTTTTCATTTGCGGGGATTAAATCAAATGTCTCACAGAAGCTTAAATCCATGAGGAATATTCAATGATGAAGTCCAATTCTAAGTTTATAGGTTTAGCAGTTATCTTTCTAAGTGCTTTAGTCTGTGCTAGTTTAGCTCACGCACAGGTTACTTTACCTACTGTAAACTTAGGTTTTAAAACTACGCAAAACCCTACAGAAGTTGTAAACACAATTAAGCTTGTTTTAGTTATGACTGTGTTAACTTTGGCTCCAGCTATATTGATCATGATGACGGGGTTTACACGGATTTTAATAGTGTTGTCTTTTTTAAGACAAGCTATGGGTGTGCAGCAACTTCCACCTAATCAGTTGTTAGTGGGGCTTTCTTTGTTTATCACATTTTTTGTGATGTCTCCGGCCATTACAGAAATAAATCAAAAAGCACTTCAACCCTATATGACGGGAGCGATATCGCAGGATCAAGCTGTCGATAATGCTTTAACACCACTGCGTAGATTTATGTTTAATCAAACACGAGAGCAAGATTTAGCTTTGTTTTTAAAACTATCTAAAGTAGAGCAGCCTAAAACTCGTGCTGATGTTCCAACTCTTGTGCTTATTCCGTCATTTATTATTTCTGAATTAAAAACTGCTTTTATGATTGGATTCATAATCTTTTTGCCATTTTTGATTATTGATATTCTTGCTGCTAGTGTTTTGATGGCTATGGGGATGATGATGGTTCCTCCCGCGGTTATTTCTTTGCCGTTTAAAATTATGTTATTCGTCATGGTAGATGGCTGGACATTGTTAATAGGCTCGATGGTTAAAAGTTTCGGTTAAGAGAATCACACGAAAGAATTACATAGGGGTTAAACGTGGGTGAAGATATTATACTTCAATTAGGACAAGAGGCTTTAAAAACAATGGCGATTTTATCTGCGCCCTTGCTGTTAAGTACTCTCGTCATTGGTCTAGCTATTAGTATTTTTCAAGCTTTGACACAAATTAATGAAAACACGCTGACCTTTGTTCCAAAGATGATTGTCATAGCAGTAGTCCTTGTATTGGCTGGGCCTTGGATGATGGATGTTATGAAATCCTACACAACCAATCTTTTTGAAAATATGGCAACTATAGTGAGGGAGCCGTAATGTTTATCTCGCAGTTAAACGAAATTCAATTAATTGCATTTGGGCTGATCATGCTTCGAATGACTGGATTTGTTTTTACTGCAGCTATTTTAAATTCACCATCAATCAGTATGCCGCTCAAGATTTTATTATCTTTGGTGTTAACAATGACTTTATTTAACTCAGTCGCAAATAATGTGACTTTAGTCCAGCTCAAGGGAATGGAAAATGATTTAATCATTTTAGCAGCTAAGGAAATTTTCTTAGGTGTCGTTATTGGCTTTGTTACGCGGATATTCTTTTTTGCCATTACAATGGCGGGAGAGCTGATTTCAATCACAATGGGTCTAGGGCAAGCTCAAATATTTAATCCAGCAATGGGAAGCATGGGAAATGTAATGGAGCAATTTTTTGTTGTGTTAGCAACTTTGCTCTACATGGCACTTAACGGACATCACTATATGATAGATGGTCTCGCTTCGAGCTTTGAGACTCTAAACATCACAAGTTTAAATTTGCACACAATAGGATTTCTTGAGGCTGTCAAATTTACTCAAGAGTTTTTTATATTTGGTATAAAAATTGCTGCACCTATTATGATTTCAATGTTAGTTGTCCAAATTGGAGTAGGTATTTTAAGTCGTGCGGTTCCACAAATAAATGTTTTGATGACGGCGGCACCAATTACAATTTTGTTAGGATTTGGAATTTTATTTATAAGTTTACCTTTAATGGTTTTACAAATGACTGGACTATTGGATGTGTCAACTTTGGAGTTGTTTAAATTTAAAAAAATTAAATTAAAAATATTTTTTATTAATTATATTGAGAGCTTTAAAATATGGAGAAGAAAATGAAAAAAAAAAAAAAA
>JBKBTW010000184.1:0-5237 GCA_046291245.1 Pseudobdellovibrio sp.
TCCTCAGGGTTGAAGTTTTTGTAGTTAAAAAATCAAACCAGAAGATTCCAAGATGGACAATCTTTTGACACTTTCTTAATGTAACACTTTTTGCGGCCCCCTACTCAAAGTTAGAGAGCCGAAAACGGATGTTGAAAATTGACAATAAGTCTATTCTTATTGAAACTGAATCATAGAGGAACGGATCTACGTAATGGCTCTGAAATTAGATACAGACATTCAATTTTTAAAAGGTGTAGGCCCAAAGCTTGGCAGTATGCTTTCTCGTAATGGAATTAGAACAGTTCAAGATTTAATCGAGAATTATCCAAGGGCTTACGAAGATCGTCGTGCAGCCAGAAACATAGCCTCTTTAAAAGAAAATGAATTAGTGAGTTTAGCGGCCTATGTTGTGAATGTATCTTCTTACAACATGGGACGTTCGACTCGTAAAATATACGATGTGCTTGTGCGAGATTCTTCGGGTCAGATACGGTGTAAGTTCTTTAGAACACCATACAAAGGTTATTTTGAACGTTTTCAGCCGGGAAAAGAAGTGCAAGTGATTGGCAAGGTCACAAATTATAGAGGTCGACTTGAGTTTCATCATCCAGATATTAAAGATGCTGAACCATTGGGATCTGAGAATGAAGATCAATTGCTTCCTATATATGTCGAAGTCGAGGGATTTAGTTCCACAAAGATGCAAAAATTAGTTCAGACAGCTTTTACGCAAATTGTAGAGTGGCCGGTTGAGAAATTTGCTCCTTGGATTCTGCAAAAGTATAAATTGCTTTCGCGCGAAAAATCTTTAAAGGATCTGCATTTTCCATTGATAGAAAATGCTCATTTGTACAATGATTTAAAAACAGAAGCACATCGTCGGGTGATTTTTGAAGAGTTTTTTTGGTTAGAGCTTTATTTAGCCAGCAAAAAAGCTGGATTAAAAAATGATTCAGCTTTTGTTGTTAAAAATGAAAATAAACTCAACGAAAAGCTTATACAGTCACTTCCTTTTACATTGACTGATGCTCAGAGAAAATCATTTCAAGATATTAAAAAGGACTTAGAATCTGGTCAGCCGATGAATCGATTGGTTCAAGGCGACGTTGGAGCTGGAAAAACAATGGTCAGCTTTATGGCAGCTGTGTACGCGTTTGAGAGTGGCTATCAAACTTGTTTAATGGCGCCAACAGAAATATTAGCTGAGCAACATTACATCAATGCTATTAAACGGTTAGAGCCTTTAGGGTTAAAAATAGGTTTGCTTACAGGTAAGACTAAAACTAAAGAGCGTAAAGAATTACTAGAAAAATTAGTTTCTGGAGAAATAAATTTTTTAATAGGCACTCATGCTTTGATTGAAGATTGGGTTCAATTTAAAAATTTGGCTCTAGTGATAATCGATGAGCAGCATAGATTTGGCGTAGCCCAGCGAGGTTATCTTAAATCTAAAGGACATAAAGAGAACAAAAATTTCTCTCCGCATTTTTTGGTGATGACGGCGACACCTATCCCAAGAACACTAGCGATGACTGTGTATGGAGATTTAGATGTCTCTATTATTGACCAAATGCCGCAAGGTCGCTCTCCCATACAAACACGAGTGATAACAGAGTCCAAACGAACTGCTGCTTTAACTTTTATGAGTGAGCAGATTCAAAAAGGTCGTCAATGTTATATCGTGTACCCGTTGGTTGAAGAAAGTGAAAAGATAGATTTAAAAAATGCCACGGACGAGTATGAAAAACTTAAATCTCAATTTCCAAAAATTCGTTTTGGTTTGTTGCATGGAAAAATGAAGCCTCAAGAAAAAGATGAAATGATGGAGAGTTTTCGTAAGCATCAAGTCGATGTGTTAATCTCAACTACGGTGATTGAAGTTGGGGTTGATGTTCCGAATGCAAATTTAATGATGATTGAGCATGCCGAGCGTTTTGGATTGTCTCAACTACATCAGTTGCGCGGACGAGTTGGGCGTGGAGAGTATAAGTCATTTTGTGTGATGATTATGGGATATGCTGTAAATGAAGAAACTCGAGATAGAGTGTCATTTATGGAGAAAACAACAGATGGTTTTAAGATTGCGGAATATGATTTGGAAATCCGAGGGCCGGGTGAGTTTATGGGCGCTAGACAATCTGGATTAGCAGGATTTAAAATGGCAAATTTAGTCCGTGATTTTGAGCTTTTAAAGATGGCGCGTGAAGCCGCATTTGATTTGCTCAAGCGAGACCCAAAGCTAAACCACCTCGAGCATAAACTTATCCGCGAAGAACTTTTAAAGTCCTACGGCCCGAACGCCTTGGCTGGTATAGGTTAGAGAGTTTTGCGATAAACTTTGTGTAAAATATGTCTACAAAATAAGCTGTCAATTCAGGGTAGAATTTACATAGGCTACCGTAATGCATTATATTTGCACTAATGAATTGCCGTAAAGTGTCAAAAATGCTAGAACTATTTGGATCGGAAGTGTTTTAAAGCTTTCGTAGAGGTGGTTTGATGACGAATTTTAAGGTTGGTGATCATGCAGTTTACCCCGGGTACGGTGTAGGACGCATAGATAAAATCGAAACTAAAGAAATTCTCGGTGCAAAACACGAGTTCTACTCGGTTATTATTCTCGAGACAGGAATGAAAGTGATGATTCCTGCGGCGAATATTAAGTCTGTAGGTTTGAGAGCATTAATTAATAAAGATGAAGCTCTTAAAGTTGTTGATATTTTAAAAGATAAAAACGTTAAAATTGATACGCAGACGTGGAATAGAAGATACCGTGAGTACACAGACAAAATTAATACGGGATCTGTGTACGAAATTGCAGCTGTTTTAAGAGATTTATATCTTTTAAAAGTAGATAAAGAATTAAGTTTCGGTGAAAAGAAAATGTTGGAAAAAGCAAAAAGCTATTTACTCAAAGAGCTTAATTTAGCAACTGATGTTAAAGACATGATGAATCAAGATAACGAAGTTAAATCGATTCTCGAGTCAAAATAGTTTACGATAACTAAAATTTAGTACAAAATAAAGGCTTGGTGAAAACCAAGCCTTTTTTGTTTTAGGGAGTCTTAAGTATGTCTACAGCAACCACTCAAAGTCATGTAAATCTTAATCCTGGTTTTAGCGAAGTAAGAACTCGCTTTGCACCAAGCCCCACAGGTTATTTACATGTTGGCGGCGCCAGATCTGCATTATTCAATCTTTTATTTGCACGCAAAAACAAGGGTAAATTTATTTTGCGTATTGAGGATACGGATCAAGCTCGCTCAACAGAAGAGTCTTTGAAAATGATGATTCAAGATATGATGTGGCTTGGTCTTGAGTGGGATGAGGGGGTTGACCCTGTCACTTTAAAGGACGTGGGGCCCTATGCTCCTTACAGACAATCTGAACGATTGTCTCTTTATAAAAAATATGCGGATGAATTATTAAACTCAGGTAAAGCTTACTACTGTTTTATGACAGATGAAGAGGTTGAGGCGGAGCGCGCGCGTATAAAAGCAATTAATCAAAATGCGCATGTTGAGTCTCCTTATGCCGATTGGACATTAGAGCAAGCCAAGGCTGAAATGGCTAAAGGTAAAACTGCGGTTGTGCGTTTCAAGACGAAGCATTTACGTAAAGATTATTTACTCAACGATTTGATCCGTGGTGAGGTGAGATTTCCTTCTGATATGGTGGGTGACTTCGTACTTCTTCGCTCAGATGGTATGCCTGTTTATAATTTTTGTTGTGTTGTGGATGATCATCTCATGAAAATATCGCATGTCTTACGTGCGGAGGAACATCTTCCTAATACGCTCAGACAACTGATGATTTATGAAGGTTTAAATTTTCCAATTCCGCAATTTGGTCATATCTCATTGGTTCTAGATGATGACCGTCAAAAACTATCTAAACGTAAAGGGGCTGTGGCGTGCGATACCTTTAAAGAAGAAGGTTATTTGCCATCGGCCATGAATAACTTTATGGCTTTGCTAGGATGGTCGCATCCTGAAGGTAAAGAAATTTTCACTTTAGGTGAAATGAAACAATTATTTAGTTTGGAGCGTTTAAATGCGGCTGGTGCGGTGTTTGATCGCGTAAAGCTTAAGTGGATGAATGCTCAACATCTTCGTGCATTAGACAATCAAACGCTTTGGAATATGATTAAACCATTTTTGGATAGAGAACAGATTAAATTGCCAAATGAATCTCAATCTCAAGATTGGCAAATGCGTTCGATTGAAACATTCAAGCCTAAGATGGAAATATTGTCTGATGCTGTTCAGCTTTATCAAAGTCTTGATGATTCAAGATTTGAAGTTTCTGAAGAAAGTAAAGAGGCCTTATCTTGGGAACAAACAAAAACAGTCTTAACAGTTTGGAAAGATCAAATTACAAAACACACAGACGAGACATTTACAGAGGCTGATTTTGTTCGGATAGAAAACACAGTTAAAGCCGAAGCTCATGTAAAAGGTAAAAATTTATTTATGCCGATTCGTGTAGCTGTTATAGGAAAACCTCATGGTACAGAGGTTAAGCTTTTGGTGCCGTTGATGACAAAAGCAAGTTTGTTAAATCGTGTAGATAAAGTTTTAGCGAATATTTAGTTTGCAGAAATCCCAGATCTTAAAAAAGGATTATTGAGATGTTAAAAATTTATAATACTTTAGGTAAAAAATTAGAAGAGTTTAGACCACTTACTCCAGGACATGTGAATATTTATGTCTGTGGTCCTACTGTTTATGGTTATTTACATGTTGGTAATTTTCGTGGGCCTGTATTTTTTAATTTTGTAAAAAATTGGTTAGAATATTTGGGGTATAAAGTTACATATGCACTTAATTTTACTGATGTGGATGATAAAATTATTATGCGGGCTAATGAAGAAGGAAAAACAGCAGAGGAAGTATCTGAGTTTTTTATAGATGCATATAAGAAAGATTTTGCGGATTTAGGTTTAACACCACATGATCACAATCCTAGAGTTTCAGAGTTTATGCCACACATTGTTCAATTTATTGAAAAGCTGATAGATAATAAAATGGCTTATGCTGTTGATGGTGATGTGAATTATGCCATTGACCATTTTAAAGATTACGGAAAGCTTTCTGGGCGGAACATTGATGATTTAAAAGTGGGTGTACGCATAGAGGCGAACGAGAAAAAACATCATCCTCTGGATTTTGCACTTTGGAAATCAGCTAAAGAAAATGAAAATTTGCGTGGTTCAATGTGGAAGTCTCCATGGGGAGAAGGTCGCCCAGGATGGC